>NZ_JANSIM010000006.1:0-10152 GCF_047502655.1 Synechococcus sp. R5-12
TTGAACAGTGATGTTCAGCAGTGTTCAGCGTAAATGTATCAGCCGGGCCAAGCTTGCGTTAAAACCCTCTGCCGCCCAGCAGCGGACAATTGCCCTGGATTATATCAATCCCCATCCACCCAGATCCGAGCGTGGCCGCGAACCGGATTGCGGACTTGGGCAGTCTGGAGTGCAAAAAGCAGCCTCCCCCGCTCAAGGCAGGCGCAGGGATCCCCTACAGCGCTGGCCGCAAGACCTCGGCTCGACTTCCTCGGCAGCTAGGTTGACTTGGGAGTTGAGGATGACGACGGTGATGGGAGCAGGAGTGGGAGGCAAAGAGCGGCTGCTCCTCCAGCCCCAACTGTCGGCGTACTGTTGTGGGGGAACGTTGGGCAGGATCAGGACGGTGTTTTGCAGGACGTTGCTTTGCAGGGTGGTGGCGTTGCCGTTCAGGATCGCCATCTGCTGGGTGTGGGAAGTCTGAGCCAGGACGGCTGGAGCAAACCCGAAGCCGAGCAGAGCTGCCACTCCGGGGAGGAGGAGTTGGGTGGACAACATCGAGGATTCTCCACAAGACGCCAGGATGCCGACACTTTAGCCTGCTTTGCCCTCCGCTGAGTTGCCGCAAAAAAGCAAAAAAAGCTACGTGATGGGGAGGGATCCCTGCTGGGGACGTACAGCCGCGCGGCCCAGGCCCACAAAAAAGCCTGCAGAGAGTACTCTGTGCAGGCCCGTCTTGCTCGTCTGGATTGTCTTGATGGAGCTCAGAAGGAGAAACCGACCCCCACTCAGGAGCCGCAGGGGAAAATCAGCTCTCCGGCTCAAACACCTTCAGATCCACCACCTTCCCCCCTTGGAAAGTCCAGTGGGCAAAGGTGCCGGCCACCTCCCCATTCTCATCGAAGTTGATGGATCCAGAGGCGCCGGTGTAGAAGATGTCTTCCCCTTTGGCGATCAGCTCCACCGCCTTGGCCCACTCTCCGGGCAGGATCTCGGTGCCGGGGGGATTGGCCACTTCCCGCAAAGCATCCCGAACAGCGGTGCCATCGGTGCTGCCGGCTTTCTGAATGGCCAGAGCCAGGACAAAAGCGGCATCGTAGGCGGTGTCGATGTAGGGGGTGGGGGGCAGCTCCCCGTAGGCGGCTTTGTAGGCTTCGGCAAAGATTTGGTAAGCCTTGCTATCGGTGAGGGCCTGAGGCGAAACGCCGATGGATCCCTCTAGCTTTTCGGCTCCCACCTGGGCTGCCACATCGGGAGAGCGCATGCCATCGGTGAAGACAAAGCGGTCAAACAGTCCTTCTTCCAAAGCTTGCCGCAAAATGACCACACCGTTTTCGGGGTAGCCGATCAGCACCAATGCCTGGGGATCCCCTTCCTTCAGTTGGGTCAGCTCACTGCGATAGGAAGCCTTGCCGGGCTCGTAGGGAACCGACTTGGTGATGGTGCCGCCCCGCTTTTCAAAAGCCGTCTTAAAGCTGTCGGCCAGGCCCTGGCCATAGTCGTTATTGATGTAGATGATGGCCAGGCGCTCCAGCTTCTCTTCACGGGTGATCTGGGCCAGGGCTACCCCTTGATAGGCATCGGAAGGAACTGTGCGAAACAGAAAATCGTTGTCCTCCAGAGTGGTAATGGTAGGAGCGGTGGAAGCGGGGGAAATTTGCGGGATCCGATTGGGAACCGTGACCGTCGTGGCCACCGGAATGGTGATGCCGCTGCCCAAGGCGCCGATGATGCCGGCCACCTTCTCCACGGTGACCAACCGCTGAGCTGCGTCGATAGCCGGCTGAGCCGACGTCTGGTCATCCGCTTCGACCACTTGGGCAGGGGATCCCAAAATGCCACCGGCGGCGTTGATTTGGTCAATCGCCAGCTTGATCCCTTTGAGGCAGTTTTCCCCGAAGGCCTGCAGATCCCCGGTAAGAGACATCAAGGCCCCGATTTTGACCGGCCCCTGAGTGGCCTGCTGAGCCGTGCTGGGCAGCAGAGTGGTGGCAAGAGCAGCCGCCGTCAGGGCAGCCGCCGCTGCAAAGGCCCGTCGGGTGAGTTTATTCATGCGAGACATAGCCGACAACCTCCTGTGAGGGAAGAGAAAGTAGAACTCAGATCCCAAAGGTCAAGTAAAGTCAAGTGTTGAGTCGTAGCAGTCAGACGTTGACTCACCTCAAAGCGTTCCCCACTCCCTCAAGAAAAGATGGCTCCAGAAAACAGGCGGGCCAGACTCAGGATCTCGCCCGTTCCTTGGCTGCGGCCTCCAGGGGCAGTTGTCCCCCTGGGGATCCGGGAAGGATAATGGGCAAACTCGGCAATGGGCTCATTATGGGCTCATTATATGTTTGAAATACTGAACTCATGGGTCAGGGGGGTTTTCCCAAGGCAGCGGCGTGATTGTTATCGACGACATCTCCAAGCGGTTTGGCGGCATTAGCGCGGTGGATCACTGTTCCTTCCGCATCGAAACCGGTCGGATTACGGGCTTGATCGGCCCGAATGGGGCAGGGAAGACCACGCTCTTTAACATCATCGCCGGGTTTATTCGGCCCAGCAGCGGGCGCATCTGGCTAGATGGGGAAGACATCACCGGCCTGCCCCCTCACCATCTGTTCCGTCGAGGGCTGGTGCGCACCTTTCAGATCCCGCGGGAGTTTGGCCGCATGACCGTCTTGGAGAACTTGATGGTGGTTCCCCCCAACCAGATAGGGGAAAACCTGTTCGCCACTTGGTTCGGTTGGCGGCGGGTGCAACGACAAGAACGCAACCTGCAAGCTCGGGCGGAAGAGGTTCTGGAACGGCTGAACCTGATCCATCTGCGGGATCAACTGGCCGTCACCCTTTCCGGGGGGCAAAAAAAACTCCTGGAACTGGGACGTACCTTGATGACCGATGCGCGGGTGATCCTGCTGGACGAGCCGGGGGCCGGCGTCAACCGCACTCTGCTGGCGGATTTGATGCGTTTTATCGAGTATCTCAACCGCGAGCGCGGCTGCACCTTCTGCATCATCGAGCACGATCTGGATCTGGTGACCCGTCTCTGCGACCACGTGGTGGTCATGGCTGCCGGCAAGGTTCTCACCCAGGGATCCATGGAGGAGATCAAACAAAACCCAGCCGTGCGGGAGGCCTATTTGGGATCTGTGGCACTGGCCGACTCCCTAAACCCACCCCAACCCTCCCCTCTGCCTTCGGAGGGATCCCTCTCATGACCCCTTTGCTGGACATCCAGGATCTCTACAGCGGCTACCGGGGGGTGGACATCCTCAAGGGGATCCACCTGAAGGTGAACCCTGGGCAAATGGTGGTGATCATCGGCCCCAATGGAGCCGGCAAATCGACGGTGCTGAAATCCTTATTTGGCTTGGCCACCATCCGCTCAGGCCGAGTGCTGTTTCAGGGATCCGACATCACCCACCTGCCCGCTGAGCAACTGGTGCGACGGGGAATCGGCTTTGTGCCCCAGACCAACAATGTCTTTCCTTCCCTCACCGTGCAAGAGAACCTGGAGATGGGGGCCTTCATCCGACGCGACAACCCTGCCGCCCAACTGGAGCGGGTTTATGAGCTGTTTCCACCCCTGAAAGAGAAACGACGCCAAGCGGCGGGATCCCTATCGGGTGGACAACGGCAGATGCTGGCCATAGGGCGAGCGTTGATGGTGGAGCCGCAGTTGTTGTTGCTGGATGAGCCGACCGCCGGCCTGTCACCGCTGTACATAGAACAGACCTTCGCCCTCCTGCAAGAGATCAACCGTCTTGGCATCAGCATCCTCATGGTGGAGCAAAATGCCAAGCAGGCCCTGAAGATGGCGGACTGGGGCTATGTCTTGTCCACGGGAGAAAACCGCTTTGAGGATACCGGCCCCAACTTGTTGAACAATCCTGAGGTGCTGGAGCTGTTCTTGGGCGGGTGAGGCCCTCACCCCCCTCCCCTCACTCAAAACAAAAGGAGAGGAGGGTCAAGCGGGGCTGGCCAGTTGCTGCTTGCGCAGTTGAGCTGCTTGGTTGAGGAGAGCCTCCACAAAAGTCATCGCTTCTTGGGCGGAGTGGCCGGCAGTAAGTTGGGCCAGTTCTTCGCGGCGTTCTCGTTCTCCCAAAAGCTCCACCCGCACAGAAGTTCGTTTTTGGTGCACCACCTTGTGAACCCGCAGGTGGTGATCCGCCAAGGCAGCGATCAGGGGTTGGTGGGTGACGCAGAGGATCTGGTGATCTCGGGCAATGCTGTGCAGCTTGGTGGCGATGGCTTGCGCCACTTTGCCCGACACGCCGGTATCGATCTCGTCGAAAACCATGGTGGCCACCGGATCGATGCGGCTGAATACGGCTTTCAAGGCCAGCAGAAAACGGCTCATCTCGCCGCCGGAGGCGATGCTGGCCAAGGGCTGAAGAGGCTCACCCGGGTTGGGGCTGATCCAAAAGCTCACCTGATCCACCCCCTCTGCTGTCGGGGGGCCGGGTTGGATCTGCACCCGGAATTGCACTGCGCTCATCCCCAGCGGGCTGAGCTCTTCTATGAGAGCCTTTTCCAGTTGACAGGCCGCTTGTTGCCGCAGTTGAGAGAGCACCTGGCAATGGCGCTCCAGGTCTTGGGCAGCTTTGTCCAGCCGCACCTGCAATTCCTCTAGGTCGGTGTTGTCTCCTCGCAGTTGGGCCAACTGCGCCTGCACCCGCTCCGCATGGGCCATCACCTCGGCCAAGGTCGGGCCGTATTTGCGGCAGGCTTGTCTGAGTTGCGCCAAGCGCCGTTCAATTTTGTTCAACCGACCGGGATCCGCCTCCAGCGTCTCGCCGTAGCGAACCAGCTCCCGCCCCACCTCCTCCACCTGAATGAGAGCGCTGCTGACCATTTCCGCCAGAGGGGCTAGGTCGGGATCCCGCTGGGTCATGGTCTGGAGCAACCGTTCTACCTGGCCCAACAGATCGGCGATGGCCGGTGAGCCGCTGTCGTTTTGATAGAGCAATTGGTGAGCTGCGTAGCTTTGCTGTTGCAGTTCCACGCGGTGGGCCAGGCGCTCCCGTTCCCGCTCCAGCTTGGCCATTTCGTCGGGATCCTCCAGGCGCAGGGCGGCCAGCTCTTGCGCTTGAAACTCCAGCAGGTCTAGCCGTTGCAGGCGCAGTTGTTGGCTTTGCCGGCGGGATTCCACCTCTGTTTTCAGTTGGTTCCAGGTTTGGTAAAGGGCAGCCACCTCCGCCCGTGTTCGCAACAACTCTTCGCCGCCAAAGTCGTCCAGCCAACGGCGCTGGGTTTGGGGAGATTGGATTTGAACGGTTTGCCCCTGGGCAGTGATCTCTACCAATTTGGCCCGCAGGTTGAGCATCTGGGCTTTGTTCACCAGCACCCCATTCACCCGCAGGCGGCTGGTGAGCTTGCCGTTGCGCAACACCAGCTCGCGACTACAAACCAGGCCCTCCTCTAGGGGGTCGATGTGCTCTTGTTCTAGCCAGGCTTGCAGTTCAGGATTAGGACTGAAGATCGCTTCCACCAGACCTCGTTCGCTGCCAGTTCGCAGAGCCCGAGCTGTACCTCCTAGAGCTGCATCCAGCGCATCGAGGATGATGGATTTGCCGGCCCCGGTTTCTCCGGTGAGCACGTTTAGCCCCGCTCGAAAGGGGATCTCCAATTGCTCGATCAGGGCAAAGTTCTCGATCCGCAGCAGGCGCAACATAGGGATCCCGTGGGCTCAGCGTGCCGTTGGCAGTTTTCAGGATAGGGCTTGCAGGGGTCGCTCTGTCCCACGTTAGCGTACTCACCATCCCTCGGCGGACGGGTACAGCGGCCAGCGAGGAGTCTGTTATTGCAGGGGTGGGGAGCACCACCTGTTCTGGTTTGGGGATCCCCTCGGGGAAATTGGCAGCCCGGCTCAGCCGGCCAGGGGGTAGCGCTCCATCAGGTAGCAGAGGCAGTCTTGGCGGATGATGCGGCTGTTGAGGGTGAGCATGCCCGGCATGATGGGCACGCTGGTGCGAATTTCTCCATTGCAGGCATAGAAAAAGCGATCCGCCACATTTTGGCCCTGCTCGTCTTGCACCTCCAGGTGGAAGCCGTTGTTCGTCCAGCCAATGGGGGTGTGGGGGGGAAGCTCCCGAAAATTGAGGAGATCCAAATCCGGCGGGAAGCGGATGTGGGAGGGGGATCCCTCTTGGTTGCCATCCTCTTCCCCAAAGCTGAAGCTCACCTGATCCGGGATTTTGACAATGGCGACGCTGTGGAACAGGTCGATATCTTGGCGGAAGACAGGGCGCTGCGGGATCGCCGACAGGTGAAGGCAGGCTTCCAGGAATTCGTAGGCATGCTGGGTGCCGTGGGGCTGATCCGGCTTGCCGCATTCCAGGGTCACCGCCGGGCAGAAGCGCCCGAAGGCCATGCTCTGTACCCCTTCTGGCTTGGTGAAATAGAGAACGGTGCGCCCAAACAGGGTGGCCAGGTGCAGGGTAGGGGCATCCAGGTGATTGACACAAGCGTAGTGGGGGTTGGTGCCCGTGTTGTTGTGGATATCGACGCTGGCAAAAACGCCCCGCCGCTGCATTTGCTGCAGGACGGCCTGGGCCATGGCGTGCTCGGGGGTGGAGCCGGGGCCCCAAATGCGGTTGTAGTCCGGTTGGCCATCTAGCCGCCGTTGCCGGTGGCGGGCAGCCTGCACGTTGCCAATGAAAAGGGAAAGAGAACGGGGCAATTCCCGCTGGGCGTAGTGGCGGAGGAGCTGCCGCACCGCCTGCCAGCCGGTGGTTTCGTTGCCGTGCAGCAGGACGGAGACAAACAGGGCGGGATCCCGTCGCCCCGGCAGATGGATGAGGGTTGGCCCACCCAATTGGTCGTAAAGCTGATGGGCCTCTAGATCCAGCAGTTGATCCGGTAGATGATCGAGAACGGTGAGCATGCTGTTTGGGCTAAGAGGCTCGATTCAAACTTCTGGCTTCCGGCCCTAGAGTGGGAGGGAGCGGGAGTCCAAATGAACCGTTTCGCTGCGGTAGCTCGGGTCGCAACAAGGCCATCTGAGAGAGAGTTTGCCCACTCGAGATGCGGGCCAGGGATCCGTCCTGCCGCCGCGGTGGCCCACCGCTGGTACAACCGGCTGTGGAGAGAGCCCTAGCTGAGATCCCAGGTGTGTACCGGTTGGCCTTGCCGCTGCCGTTCCCAGTAGGCACAGGTTAATTGTTGCATATCTTTACCATGCCGGGCGACATAGCGGCGCTGCCAGGTGGCCCCATTCTGCCCCGACTCCACCCGGGCGCGGAGAATGCCCAGGTACTCCTGAATATCGGAGGGGGCCAGATCCAGTTGAACCAAACCCGCCTCTGCTTGGGGGATCAGCTCTTCCAGCAGCAATTGGCGCAGGGATCCCTGCCAACCCTTGAGCCAAGTGATGGGGGCCTCCAGACCCCAGCGGGCCGCCGTGTAGAAATTGGCGCGGCACTGGGCAAAGCTTAGCTCCTGCTCGGGGGAAACGGGCTGGGATCCCAAGGCTTGTACCAGGCCAAAGTAGAAGGCCGCGTTGGCGATCATGTCGGGTAGGGTTGGGCCTGCCGCTGCCACCCGCTGTTCGATGCGCAAGTGGGGAACGGGATCCAAGCCGATCAGGGGTCGGTTCCAGCGCCAGATGGTGCCGTTGTGGAGGCGCAGATGGGCCAGCTCCCAGGGAGAGGCGGCCAACGTTTGCGGTAGCACCACCGGGTAGCGATGCACATTTTCCCAGAACAGCTCCATTAGGGATCCCTGTACATAGCCTTGCCCGAAGGTGACGCGGGGGCAGTGGGTGGGGGAGGGCGGGGGTGGCCCATCTAGGGCCTGCTCGAACAAAGGGATGCGGGTTTCTGCCCACAGATCGTGCCCGAACAGGTAGGGGGAATTGGCCGCCAGCGCCACCAAGGGGGCTGACACGAGCAGGGAAGCGTTGAAGTAACGGGCCGCCTGTTGGGGGGATACCTGCAGATGGATTTGAAAGGAGGTGGTCGCCGCCTCCAGCATGATGTCCGGGTGGGTAACCCGCAACCGCCCAGCCGGTCCTTCGATATCTAGCCCCAGGGAAGGGATCGCTTGGGATTGCTCACGCCGGTGCAAGTTCAGGATCTGCTCGTTGAGGGCCAGGTAACGCTTGCGGGGGGAGATCATCTCCAAGGTCAGTTGCTTTTGCTGCACCGTGGGCAAAATCCCGATCATCATCAACCCCGCCTGCAAGTGTTCGGCCACTTGGCAACAGCGATCCCACGTTTGGCCCAGCTCTTGCTGAAACTGCCGCAGAGCCAAGCCGGTCAAAACTTGGGGCCGGCTGTTGATCTCCACGTTGAACTGGGCCAGTTCCGGCACCACCAGCGGATCGTTCACCGCTTCCAGGTAGGCTGAGTTTATCGGGGCCGGATCTCCCTGAGGGGTCACCAGCCATGCCTCCAGCTCAAACCCGCCCACCGGGGATCCCTGGGCAAAGGGCCGGCAGGCGGGATCCAGCCCCGGCGCACCGGCCAACCAGCGCTCGAGCAACTTCGTCTCTTGCTGGAGCCGAGCTGCAAACTGAGCAAAGTCTGCAGTACCAAAACGGAGGCAGGTGATCTCCTGGCCCATGGGAACAACTCCGCAGCTTTTGGGAATGAGGTTAATCGCTGTTGCCGGGATCTCGACACCCCTAGCTTTACTTAGCCCGCAGTGATGGATACATCTTCAATGCGCAGGGCGGGAAAGGCAGCCGTGCCGTTGAAAACCGTTACTTCCTGGGAAATGGCGGAGATATTGCGCAAACAATCGTAGAGATTGCCGGCAATGGTGGTCTCCAGGATGGGGCGTTTCTCGCCGCCTTTGACCAAGAAGCCCCCTTTCACCACCCCAGAAAAGTCACCGGTAATGGGGTTGCTGCTGCCGGAGAGGCGGGTGACGATAACTCCTCGATCCATCGCGTAGAGCTCGGACAGGGGGGTTGTCCCTGGGGCCACCCTCAGGCAAGCCGGCCCTACTCCCGGCAGGCTGCCTGCTCCCCCTGTGGCATGGCCGTTGGAGGGAACGCCAGCAGCGCGGGACTCGTAGCTGTTGTACATGAAGTTGCAGAGGATCCCTTCATGAATCAGGGGGGTAATCTGGCGCGGGATCCCTTCGCGGTCAAAGGGCTCAATGGGGTAGCCGGGCAGGCCCAGGCCTTCAGAAACCACGGTGAGCAACGGGCTGGCGATCCGGGATCCCATTTTTTGCGCCAGAGGGCTTTTGCCTTTGCGCACCGCATCTGCCCCCAAGACAAAGAGGAGATCCCCTAGAAACTCCTCCACCACATCTGGCGGCAGGACAATGGGGCCGCGGAAGCTCTCCCCCTCGCCAGCCCCCAGCGCGCCCACGCATTTCTGGACAAAGCGATCAAAAGCCCGCTCCAGCGCCGGCACCAGATCGGCCCGCTTCTGCACACTGTCGCCGTCGTAGGCAAAGCTGCCCACCTCGTCCCCGTCGATGGCCATGCCAAACAGGGATCCCCCCGCTTCCACGCTGTGATGGTTGGCGCGGATGCCGGTGGAAGAGGCGATGGCCAGGGTCTCTTCCTCCACGCTGAGGGAGCCGCTGTCGATGGTGATGCGAGGGTCTTTGGAGCGCACCCACTCCAGCAATTGGGATCCCAACTGGGTCAGCTCGGCGGCATCCAGTTCCAGCAGGCCTGGGTCGAGGGCAAAGGGCACCTGGGGCAAAGGTTGGGGCTCCGGCAGCCCGTTGAGGGGATCCGCTGGCGAAGCCTTGGCCATGGCTACAGCCTCAGCCGCCGTCTCGGCCAGCTCTTCCGGGCGGTTGGAGGTGGCAAAGCCCAGCCTGCCGTCGCAGAAAACCCGGATGCCGAACAGGGTCTCGCTGCTGCTGCGGGCCAGGTTGAGGTCATTTTTCTCAAAAGTGACTTCCGTTTCCCGGCCTGAGTTGGCAAACACTTCTGCCTGGTCGGCTCCAGCGGCCAACGCCTTGTACACACCCTGTTCACAAAGATCCAGCAGGTTTTCCGGGGAAATGATGGAGCTGGGCATAAAAGTGAGATGGCAAGAGGACAGTCCTATTATCGGCCATGGCTCAGAGCTACTTTTCCCTGACCCCCTGCCGTCTATGGAGTCCCAGCACCCACCCCTTCGTCCGACAACGTGACCCTGGTGCGCACCGTTCCAGCCCGCTCCCCCTGGGCAACAATCAGCAGAGAGCATGACTCTAGTCAATAATAAGCTCAACTATACT
>NZ_JANSIM010000073.1:0-1073 GCF_047502655.1 Synechococcus sp. R5-12
ACCCTACGGGTACAGTGCGGGGCTCCTGCGATTTCTAGCTGAGATCTGGAGCCGGGAATGGCCTACGGCTCACCCACGCCATCGGAAAGCAGAGCTAGAGGAGAGGCAGCTGAAACAGGCGAGCGGCATTTTGGCTGGTTTCTTCTGCCAGTTTTTCCGGTGGGATCCCAAGCAGCTCCGCCAAGGTTTGGGCCACCCGCTGCACATAGGCCGGCTCATTGCGTTTGCCGCGGAAGGGGGTGGGAGCCAGAAAAGGGCAATCGGTTTCCACCAAAAGCTGGGATAGGGGCACCTCCAAGGCCGACCGGCGGACAGTCTCGGCATTTTTGAAAGTGACAATGCCGCTGAAGCTAATGAAGCAGCCCAGCTCGACAAACAGCCGCGTCTCCTCCGGGGATCCGCTCCAGCAATGCATCACCGCCCGCACTGGCCCCCCCGTGGCCATGGCCTCCTTGAGGATGGCGTAGGTGGCTGCTGCCGCCTCGCGGCAATGGACGATCAACGCCAGATCCTGCGCTTGGGCAATGGCAATCTGGGCCCAGAAGGATTCTTTTTGCCGCTCGATATCCGCCGGGTTGGACTTGTAGAAATCCAGGCCCGTCTCCCCGATAGCCACCACTCGCTCGTCGCTGGCGGCCAGGTGGGCGATCTTTTCGGCCAAATCGGGCTGCCACTGGCCCGCCTCCAAAGGGTGCAGCCCCACCGACAAAAATACTTCCGGATACTGGTCGGCAATGGCCTGCAACTGGGGGAATTCTGCCGGTGTTACACAAGAATGCACCAAACGCCGGATCCCCGTCTGACGCCAGCGCTCGGCCACCTGGGGCAGATCCGCGGCAAAATCGGGGTAATTGAGGTGGACGTGAGTATCCACCAAAGGAGCAGCAGGTAAGACAGCGGTGCTCAAGGCTCAGCTCCCCAACAATCGTGTTGCCAACCTTATCCAATTGTAAAAGCTGTCCCCGGCCTGCTTGGGATCCCTTCTGGCGCTCCCGTTTGCCGGCGAGATCCCCTTGCGACGGCTCCTGTGGGAGCATGCCTCTAACCCCCAAAACCCTGAACTTTGCTGAATT
>NZ_JANSIM010000007.1:0-23066 GCF_047502655.1 Synechococcus sp. R5-12
CTACAAGGTGCTCAACGCCTTACGGCAATCAGAGGAAAATCACTCTTCCCCCATGGTAGCCCACCGCCAACCCGCCTATGTGCTCAACGCCTTACGGCAATCAGAGGAAAATCACGTGCAGGCCGAGGTAGAGGATCCGCCACCGGAACCACGTGCTCAACGCCTTACGGCAATCAGAGGAAAATCACCTAAACTCAGCAACCACGCCAGACAGCCTGAAACAGAGTGCTCAACGCCTTACGGCAATCAGAGGAAAATCACTCTTACTTGAGAAACACAGTAGTCCATGCAATAGGGTGCTCAACGCCTTACGGCAATCAGAGGAAAATCACGGTAGTTGGCGAGCCGATTTAATAAGACTGGTCTAGTGCTCAACGCCTTACGGCAATCAGAGGAAAATCACCCCGCGGCATAGTCTGACCTGTGAATAGACCTTACGTGCTCAACGCCTTACGGCAATCAGAGGAAAATCACAGACTTGCTGAATCATACAGGGAGACGATCGAATAGTGCTCAACGCCTTACGGCAATCAGAGGAAAATCACAGCCTAGGACGTTGCTGGAAAACTCACGGCGCTTGATGTGCTCAACGCCTTACGGCAATCAGAGGAAAATCACTCCGGAGTAACACCAGGGATCGGATCCACATCGACTTGTGCTCAACGCCTTACGGCAATCAGAGGAAAATCACCCGAAGGGTAAATTCCAAAGCACGCTCAAAGTCACTGTGCTCAACGCCTTACGGCAATCAGAGGAAAATCACTCGCTGATTTGAAGCGAGAGCTCTGTGAGGCAATTGAGTGCTCAACGCCTTACGGCAATCAGAGGAAAATCACGGTATTGGGAACTTGACACTAGTAAACCCTATTCGTGCTCAACGCCTTACGGCAATCAGAGGAAAATCACCGAGCTCATCTGGGTTGCCTTCAAACTGCCCTTCCAGTGCTCAACGCCTTACGGCAATCAGAGGAAAATCACAAAGCTCCTGTACAAACAGACGCAGGGACAAACCTCGTGCTCAACGCCTTACGGCAATCAGAGGAAAATCACCGCTATCCAAGAATCCTTGCGTGATGGGGGTTTTCGTGCTCAACGCCTTACGGCAATCAGAGGAAAATCACGGTCCGGTACCGCGCCCAGCGTGTCCAGCAGAAAGGGTGCTCAACGCCTTACGGCAATCAGAGGAAAATCACCTAGATGGGCGATTGACAGTCTGTGGCAAGCCTGGTGTGCTCAACGCCTTACGGCAATCAGAGGAAAATCACGAAGGTGAGGCCCTCCAAGACGGGAAGTCTTTTCTGTGCTCAACGCCTTACGGCAATCAGAGGAAAATCACTCAGATCTCAGCGTTTATGTGTAATGGCTTAATCGAGTGCTCAACGCCTTACGGCAATCAGAGGAAAATCACCCAGCTAGAAAGGGCAACCGAGGATGACCTAAAGGTGTGCTCAACGCCTTACGGCAATCAGAGGAAAATCACGGCGCACCCCAGGATCCTTACTCTGCAAGGCTCGGATGGAGCCTTTGCAAGCATGTACCCTTATTCTATACACCAACTGCCAGCTAGAAGACAGGTCTCCTAACGCACTGGGCCCGGCAAAAGGTTTTCTCGTAAGGGAGCCGGGATTTTGCAAGCAACTCCAGGCGGTCGAAAATCCCTGGAACCCTCTTCCGACAAGACTTTCAGGTCTTTTGGGGGCTAAAGCGTCTTTCACAACGATAGATCCTTGCTTTTTAACAGATCCTGTAGCCATCCTGTCGTTCTGGCCAACTTTCTGGTCGGTTCGAGGCGAGCACCCGCTCTAAGCAGCGGTTGCAGATCCCCACAAGCAAGAGGTCATCCTCTGGTTTTAGAATTTTCTCTAGCTCCCAACGCAGTTTCTCTCGTTCTCGCAATGTTAGCCAGGCACGAAAAATTGAGTACTGAATTCGTTCTCCATATCCCTCCAATAACTTGAATGCTTTTCGCCATCGCTTCTGACAGCGAATATCGTAGCACACCAAGTAACAAACCTTATGCTCGGCCATAATCTATCTCACGACTAAATTTCCAAACAAGTCTGCTTCGCCGTTCCACTCTTTTTCCAAAAGACGAACCTCTAGCTCTATTAAACGGCAGTAGGTAAGAGAGTAATGAGTAACTGGGTGCTTCCACTTTTCTCGCTTGCGCTCCTCGTAAATCCGAATCATCTTCTTACGTCCCTCTTCGCTGAGCCAAACTTGTTGGCCCCGTACTGTAAAATCTGCGTCTGGATCCCATTGCCGTCGGTTAACTGAGGCTACGACTGGCATATCTACAAGAGGAACACGGAAGATCTCCATCAAGTCAAGAGCCAGAGGATGCGCTTGGGAGCGAGGCTGGTGATAAAAACCCAGGGCGGGCTCTAATCCAACTGTCAAAATAGCATTCATTACATCTTTAAGCAAAAGAGCATAACCAAACCCAAGTAAGGCGTTAAAGCGATCCTTGGGAGGTCTTCGATTTCGTCCTGAAAATCGCATTTCCTCAGGTACTGCATCAGACAGCAGATGAGGCAAGGCAGAAAAGTAGAGCGCTGCTAAGTTTCCTTCCAGTCCCAATAGACTTGACAAAGAGTCTGCCTGATCAACTTGCTTGAGCAATCGCTTCATTTGTTCGATAGCTTGTTCTACCTCCGGCGAACGCTGGGATCCCAAGCGCATTAAGAACTTGCGCTGGCTCTGGCCTCGACACCTCACCAACTTTCGGGCTAGTCTCAGGCACATTTCAGGATTGCTCAGGGCCTGATACTGTCGAATGCGGCGCTGGATGCTCCCATATCGGGGATCCAGGCTGCCGACATAGCGTCCACCTCCCGAAATTAAGTGAATTCCAATGTATTGTTCGGCGCAGAAATGAATGGCTTGAGTTGAAATTTGAGAGAAACCATGCAGCACAATTTGTCCAGTTTGCTGAGCGGAGATAAACTCTTCGCTTTGGTTTCGGTAGGTAACTTTGAGACGGGATCCACTGCGCCCTACCCGTGCCCCTGGCTCTAGAATGTGGACACATTGCCGTTCGTCATCTTCCGGGAACAGGCGAATAGGTTGCCATTCTCTGTCATTAGCTAGCCTCGCTTCTTCGGGCAAACACACGGGAGCTAAGGAGCAACCCGCACACAGCCGCTCATTGTCGGTAATTGGGGGCCGCAGAGGAGATTGGCGCAGCAGCCTCGCTTGTTCAATTGCCTGACGTACAGCTTGGCGCCCAGCATCATCAAGGGGTACGTGTACGAGCACATTATCTGCGTGGTACCGAATTCGTCCTTCGGGAATTGGGATCCCCAAAGCTGTTTCCACGAGATAGGCGTAGGCCAAAATCTGCAACCGGTCACTCTCCCAGGCTTGAGGCTGGTTGTCCAGATCCCGTGCTGACCGACCCCTTTTATGCTCGTAGGGAATGATCTGTCCATCACGAGTGCGCAAAGCATCCACTCTTCCCCGCAAGCCCAGTTCTTCGCTTTCTAGAAATAGATCCTCCCACTCCTCTCCCTCTTGCTTTTCCAGCTCTGTGTGTAACCGCCGACCGGCAAAAATAGCTGCGTTTTCCGTATAGAGCTCCTCGACCTCCTCTAGATAAAATAGTCGTGGGCAGTAGGCCAATGCGTGCAGTGCTGAAACACGAATCAAATCTGAATCTATCTGTGCGGGGAAATCGATTAGTGATGCCGGCATAATCTGATACTCCGAAATATGAAAATATAGAGTTCTTCAGCAATCTTAGAACAGCTTTCTCTTTGAGTGGAGATAAAACTCAGACTCCGCACAAGATCTTCTCCTTGCAGGGTTACTAAGCTGTTCAGAAACAAGCTTTCGACTTAGGGTTGACAAGTCTGGAACTAAAGCTTGGAATTCTCGCTGCCTAGTTTGGGCAAATTTCCGTCCAGGCTAACTCCGGTACATCATCACCTTCAAGAGTTTGGAGTGAGTATCTTCGCCAGCGAGTACCACGCGATCCCACGTGATCAACCCAATACGGCAAGGTCAGGATCCCATTCTCATCTTGAATTAGCCATCTTCCCCCTAAGGGAACTTTCTGAATTGCTGTTACCGAATTAACTAGGTCACGACTCTCTCCTAGGCTTAGTCCCCCAGATCGGTCAATTAATTCAGGATTTTCAAAGGCTCTTTCCAAGTCATGAGCAAGGGATCCCTTGACCAAAACTGCGATTTGCACATCGGTCAGCAATTGTTGGTAGTCAGGACGGGCATTGTTTGGATGCTGAATATCTTTTGTCTTAAAACGACGAAGGGTACGGATCACTGTAGAAAGCTGGGGTTGGCTCAGGAGAGCAATTGCCAGTTGGGATCCGCAATATCGATGCCGATCCCATTCTCCCAGCAAGGAAAGCAACATTCCATAAACAGTAGCCGGTGGCGGCACTGGATAAGTTTCGGCAAACTCCCTGGCCCAAGATTGACGGAAACAGGCGATAGGCACCTCAACCTGGAGCTGAATCATGCTGCCTCCTCACAAGAAATTTGCTGCCTAATCAAGCTGATAAGTTGATCAACTGTTGATTTAATGCCTGAGCTTACGTGAGCACCCAACCGGTCTAGCTTCTCCCCGTCCTCAGTTTCGGCAGCGGCTCCTGCCAGCCACAGCTCTTGAGGAGCTATATCCCCCACTTGCACTCGACGCACTAAGTCCGGCATGCTGATTTCTCCATCAGAGTTTTCTTCAAAGCAGTAGAGTAGGCGTGGCGAAAAGTCGTGTGTCCAGCGCAGGACTATGCTATCCGGTGAAAAGTCATAGAGAAAGCGAGAGTGATTGCCGGCTACTTCCCCCAACGAAACCAGTCCGTTTAACACTTCGATTACTCGGTCTTGCCGGTGGAGCCGAGCAGGAGTCATTGCAAAGCCGTACTGATAGCGAGTAGCATGAACCTCCGTTCCGTAGAGAGAAGTGGATCCCTTCTGGCCACTTTTCGCGTTGAAGGTTACATCTCCGCTGTAGGGTCGAGTAGAAACTGCCCGAGTTACTTCCAAAACACCTCGCCGAGCAGTGGTAGTGCCCTTTGGTAACTTCTCTCCCTTCTTCCTGGATGAGTTTTCGTCTGAGGCATCTACTTTAGCCCCTTCCGCACGCATAAAGCCTAGGACATCATCATCGATATACCGCTCGGGATCAAAGTTAGGCGCTTGCCACTCGTTGTCGTTGGTTTGATCATTCCAACGTCGGTTAACTTCGCAGCCATTCCCTGAGACCTGCCAATAGTAACGCAGGGCCCAACGGATTGCTTCAGCAGAGACGGTAGTGTGCACCTCATTTTTCCAGAGGATCTTTTGCAGGGTAGTGATGTTGCCGTCATTCTCACCGCGGTTGTTGGCAGCGGTGCCGTAGCTGGTCAAGATGTTGCCAAACAGGTGCAAAGTCATAATCTTCCTCCAAGCTAATTCTTCAAACTGAACTGTTAAGTCGTTGCTACATCAACTTTTCACTTGACTTTCTGGCTCTTGCTTTACACTTTCAGTCCTCCTCTAGCTCGGCAAGTACAATCAAGTCAACATCATCCTCGTCAAGCTCATCCTGAAGTTCTTCCTGTCGTTCCTGTCGCTCCTTGCCTTTGTAGCTGGCCAACGCTAGAAGAGCTAAGTCTCGCGCTTTTTTCCATTCCTTGGGATCCATAACTAAATCCATCAAGTCATCCCAATGCTCTTGCAGTGTCGGTATTCTTCCAGCCCGCGCCCAAAAGCTAGTAATAAACTCGCGGAAGCTTTCCGCGTTTTTGCATCGAGTCAGACCAGTGCGAATACGTATATTTTCTCTGTCGAAGTTAGTAAACTCTCCCCTATCCTGGGTTTTCTGAGATAACCGACCATAGGTAAAGCGAATGGCTTCATGACAAGCCTGAACAAACCAGCGCTCTCTGTCATCCATTTCCGTTTTCATGACCATTTCGTTTAGACCTCCGCGCTCGTAACATAGCTGCTTAAACTGCTCGTTGCTATTAACCTGCTCTGCAAATCCGGCATACCAAGAGTAACCCCTTGCCAGATTTTCAGCAATCATCTCACGAGCAAAACTTGTTGCAATGAAACTGCCTTCCTCTGCTTTTGCCTTGACGACAACTCGATCTGGTAACACTGCTTTGCAGATCTGGTAGTTTTTACAGACGCGATATTCTGCTTCTACAGTAAGTAGATCTGTGCGAGATTTTTGTTGGCTCGACCACGGAACAACACCTAGAGTTAGAACCTGACATCGTTTTACCTTAAATTCCCTAGCAGATTCTGCAATCCCTTGGTACGTCAAAAACCTAAGCCCAGCATCTCCCAAACTCGAAGCATGAAAATCCTGGTAGGCTGCATAACGAAGCTGGGGATCTTGCCGGTAGCTTGCATAGACCTCCATATCGGTAATCTCGGGAACTACCAGGGCATATTGAGCTTTCTGATCTCGCAGCCGCGAGCGAAGTATGTAGTAGCAGCAAGAAACAGGAGCGTAGAGAAGTATAAAGGCCATCTCTGGAGATTCTTCAAAGCTTGTATCCGAGGGAAATGCATTGTGGCGAACGACTGCACCAGGATTAAGCCAGCCAGCAATGCTAATTGGCTGCTTAAGCCAATTACCGTTTTTATCACATAGATTTTTGGCAAATTCCTGATGGACGTAGCTTTCTAAAGCTTTATACTTGATAATGACAGGCGGATGATCCTCATCAATCTCTAAAGATTGAGTTTGCTCGCCAATAACTTTACGGGTTTTGGCATGTTGTAGAAATGTTCCCAGGATTCCTTGATGGATGACTACCTGGGAGTCTTTTCGCATCGACTTACTGTCGATCCCTCGCAATGCGATTAACCCATTGTCAAGCTGGAAGGACTCTTTGAGCAACCAATCAATCACTTCAAAGTCATTCCCTTCCCAGAACAGTTGAACTTGTCGTGGCGTCAACTCCCAACTTAGTGACCCTGGGCGCTTTTCTGGTGGAATTTCCTGCTCTAGCTGCTTGAGGGTCATCCATAGTCCGGCTAAGCCCGCTCGATGTAGCAGGGTTAATCCGGGGTGTCCCAGATGCAACTTTAATTCGGTCATGGCGTACCAAATTCCTCGCTGTAGTTGATATATCCAGGCTCTGTGACGAAGTAGAATCCGCGTCGCCTCCAGTTCCACCACTCCGTCTTTTTATCTGGGATCCGGATTGGAATTGACCAGGCTTGAGCTTCTTGTAGAAAAGCTTGCATTCTCGATAGCTTTTGGCCCTTATCTAGAGCTTTCTTCTGTCTGACTTCAGCAGCCTTCCAAATAGCGTCTTGATCCTCTGCCAGAAGCACTGTTATCGTGTAGCCGGCCTCTCGCAGGGAACTTGGATAAGTGCACCAGTTTTGATCAAGCCATGCTGACTTCACCCTGGCAGGCTCTTCCCGGCTGAGCTGAGAGATGATATCAGCCAGGTCTCGCTGGGAAATATACTCAAGTTCTCTAAGCTGTTCAAGCAGCTGCCGGCCAGTTTCTAATTCTGCTGCGCCATAGGGGAGGTGTTCGTTCCATTCGTAGAAAAGAGCTACACGGGATCGCTCCTGCTCGCTTTTCATTCTTCGATTGAGGCGACCTAGTCGCTGAATTAAAGATGTCGCTGGAGCCATAGCAGAGATAAGCAAGTCTGCACTTAAATCTAAGGACATTTCACAAACCTGTGTAGTAACAGCGAGAACAGGCCCTGGTTGACCAAAAGCGTTAATAATCTGCTCATGCTTTCTAAGTCTATCTTTATAACGAAATCGACTGTGATAAATTAAAACTTTGGCTTCAATGTCTTTTAGCTTCTTCTGAGCCTCTCGATAAATGTTAATGCAACTGGCAACTGAATTGGTTACCCACAATACCTTTTGGTTCTCTTGAACTGCCTTAGTAACTTCTGACCAAATGGATTCGGAATTGATGGGATCCTCCTTTGGTTGAATTTCTCGTATTTGATAGCGCTTCAGCTCTTCTAGCTCTTGAGGCCCTTCAATGGGATCCCCAATAGGTTCACCCAACTCACTCATCACCCGTTTAATCGCCTCAAGTCGCCCTGGGGTGAAGCTGGCGCTCATCAGTAGGATAGGTGCGCCTCGAAAAGCCTGTAAAAATCTCAGCAAAGAGCCAAACAACTGATTGTCATAGGCATGTACCTCGTCAAAAACGAAGGCAGATTGAACTAGAGCTGGCCAAGAAAATAGTGGTCTTCTATTGTTCTGGATTAACCCTAAAATAGAGTCTACAGTGCAGATAACCAGTTTCTTTCTCCATACTTGCAACGCTGCCAAACGAAACGAAGCACCCTCATCCTCTTCGCCTTCGCCGGTCAATAAAAGTTCTCGATCCAAATCTGCTCGTGAGTGCATCAGTGCCTTTTCTATTGGGGATCCCTCGGCGTAGTCCAAGTAGCCCTGAGTAGCCGTTCCGGTGGTCGGATAGCCAAAAAACAGTCGCCTTCCCGATGCCCACTTTTTCGCCCAAGCGTAGGCTCCCAAGGTCTTGCCTGTACCACAGCCTGCCTTGACCAGTGTTACTCGATGAGTGGCAGCAGCCATTTGCTCTTGGAAGGGACGCAGGGAGTTTTTTCCTAGTTTCTGGGTAATCAGTTGCTCTAATTCACTTTCTTGGAGAGCTAAACTCAAGGTATTAGAAACCCAGCTTTGCAAGTTTTCTCCCTCCACTGGCAAGACCGATCCTGCTAAATCTGCAGCAATTACTGTTGCCTTAGCAGCCGCTATTAATATCTGTCTCTCAAAGCTAAAATTTTGAGCAAAGTCTCGAAACTGATCTACCAATGCACGCAAGTGCTGTTCCAGTTGGTCTCTTTCCCAACTTGCTGAGGGTACACTTGGAATCTCTGATGGTAGCCCTAGTCTCTGCGATCCGAGCCTCAACACAGATTGAAAGTCTGGATGGCCAGTATAAACGTAAATCTCAGATCCTGAGCCATCAGACAACTCCGTAATTTTGTGAGATTTTTTGCCCTGAGAATTCACTCCCGCTTTGAGGTGATGTCCAATTGCTGTCCAGGCAGCTAAGAGGAGCTCCTCTTCAGTAAATGCTTTCTGTAGCCACTCTCGAAATGCACTGACCTGTAAAGCAAGTATGCCACTTAAAAACTCGTGTCGGATAAGTTGCCTTCTGTTATGACTTCCCCAACTCTTTTCAAGCTTTGCTTTCGAGTTAGTGTCTAGGATCGACGACTTGAGATAAACCATCTCTTGAAAATGTTGATTCGCCTTACCCCAATCATGTAAGTAAGCTCCCAGCTTGACAACAGATTCTAGACAACTTGAGTTCTCCAACCTTAGCTGCTGCTGGATGGTCTCTCCTAGGCAACCCAAAAGGACTTCAGCTGCCGATAGCACAGCCGAAACATGACCTGTAAGTTTAGCGGCACGCTTCGCCTGAGCGTACTCCTCTCTGGATTGGCACTCGGCATTCCATTGTGCTAAGGATTTGGCCAATAGAAACTTAAACTTAAACATTGCAGATCCATCCTCACCTGCACGGCAAAAAGAATCCACAACCCATGCGCCGCCGGCCACCTAGCCCTACCTGCTGGAGGCGAATTGAGTCTTCTTCCTGTAGGTTCTCTACTAAGGTTGAGAAACCTACAATCGTATGCCCTTTAATTCTCAAGGTCTTGCGCAAGGGTTTCCCAGTTTTATCTTGCAGTACTGATACCCGGCCTGAGATCTTAAGCTTCTCTAACTGGTCTTGGGCAGCTTGCACAAATGGATCTGGCTCGGTGTAGCCCTTGATTGTAACAATTCGGGCTTTTAGGGAAGTGCTTGGTTTGAGAGTAAAAATCCTGGGGATCCCCAGCTGTACTTCGTGAGATCCAATCTTCAATTGCTTGCCGGCTAGCTTGTACACCTCCGGCACTGCTTCCATGGGCAGCCGAATTCTAATGTGGGAGTGCGGAGTCAGTAAGATTTTGCCTCGTCTGTCTCCAATTCCCGCTGTTGTCAAAATCCCGATGTGAGGGTTTCGGTGCAGTGTTGGTACTTGGTGGCATAGCGCCGCGAGTAGAGCGTACCCGTGATCTGCTGGGAGGGTAGTTCCTCGCACGGGCAGGCATAGGTCCACTACGGGAGCTTCGTAAGGGACATGTGTTGGGTTTGCCATTGAAGCTTCAGCAGTCATTGAGTGGCTCATCATACAACTGCCACGTGAAACATACGTAAGAAATGCTAGTGAACACAGCTCGCTTCTGTCAAGCAGCGCGCGGCGCCCCAGGGCGATCAGTGGAAAGGGCAGTCAGGGGTGCTAAGGCCTGCTGCCAGCAGCAAGGCACTTTCGACCACAACAGCCACGTGAAAGTGCTCAACGCCCAGGGGCTTACCTCTGACAATACCACTGGTCTTAGCCCTGTTTACCCAGGAGTTGATTTTTGGAAGAGTTCTCAGAAGACAGCTGGATCCCCTACCCCCGCATAGGCAACCTCGAAGGGTAGAGCTTAGGATGGCTTGACCCATCTCCTCTTTATCAGCTCTCTCGCTGCCTATGAACCTGTCATCCATTGCCAAGCCACAGCAGCTTTCTCTTTTGCTGATTGCACTTCAGCTAACTCTGGGAGCGCCGGCGACAGCTCATCCGGTCACCAGTTCTGCAACGGACTCGACGGCGGCGGCCATTCAGCGAGTAACGGAAATTCATGGCGGAGCTGGGCCTTGGGCCGTGGTCGGCTATCGCATGGGGATGCGCGCTCTGCAGGAGCTGGGCTTGATGAGTCCAACTCCCCACACTTCTAGGAACCGTTTTCTGGTGGAGGTCATTCACGAGTCGCCGGCAGAGATCCCGTTTGTGTGCATTGTGGATGGCTTGCATGCTGCAACAGGGGCCAGTTTGGGCAAGTTGAACTTGAAGCTGGTGGAGGTCGAATCTCTTGAAAAAATGCGCAGCGTGGTCATCCACCGAGAGACCGGCAAGCGGGTGGAGTTTCAAGTTTTGCCCGAGTTTATTGACAAATACCGGAACTTGCCCCCGGAACAACTGGCGGCTGCAGGGCAGGAAGTTCTTCAACTGGCCGATGAGAAGCTTTTCCGTCTCGCCATTAGCCCATAGCAGGGAATATCGCTTCGGGATCCCTTCGGCATTCCTGAGCCAATCAGCTCCAGACCTAGATGGGTGGCCACCTCTGCCGGATGCTCTCTTTCTGGAACTAACTCTGATTATCGTGGGCTCGCTAGGTACCCCCTAAGGGATCCGGGCTTGAGCGAATACATCTTGAGGGATCACCTTTAGACCCGGCAGGAAATCATCTTGAATGGCTTGAGATCCCGTAAAGGTGCGCGGCGGGGCATCGGGATAGAAGACGGTGATGCTCTTGGCTTGGGGATCCACAACCCAAACCCTGGGGATCCCAGCTTCTAGATAATCGGTTGCCTTCTGAGCTATGGCTCCAAAACTCTGGCCAGGAGAAAGGATCTCGATCACCAACTCGGGAATGGCAAAACAAGGTTCATCGGTCATGGCCTCAACCGGCAACCGCTCGTTGGAGATGTAGGTGAGGTCGGGAATCGGGATCCAGGGCTCTGCCTTTCGTGTTAAAACAACTGCCCACTCAGTATGTGCTGACCCAGGCTTAGGACACTCAGGGCTAGAGCACCAGTCCTCCAAAATTTGCCACAACACCGGTTGGAGACGAGCATGGAAGCGTTTTGGCGACATGGGTTCGTTTTTGGAGACGGCCCGCCCATCGACTAGCTCATAGACAATATCCCCCTCCGGCAAGGCCAGAAACTGTTCGGGAGTTAGCTTTTGACCTGAAATGGACAACTCTGGAGTCGATAGCATCACAGGATCCCCGTTGTTTAGGATGGCCGAATCTCTGTCTAGGCTAGCTCTGACATCCCCCACCTTCACCGTTTTGAAACAGTTGTCGAGCAGGGATCCAAATCCAGCGGCAAGATGGCTCCACTCAATTTTGGGGGTAGAGATCCCCATCTTTCTGGCACCGGCTGAGCAGAGGATGCCACTTTTCGGGAGAGGATAGGGCAACATTCAACCCAGAACCCTCTCCAGGCAACTTGAGAAGGGGGGGCTTCCAAGCTGCAGTAGCTTGAAGATGCCCGTGCTTCAATGCTTGAAAGCCGTCATCGAGAGGATCCCTATGGCTAATACCCTTTTGACCACTCTAGGCACCAGCCCCTACAGCGAGACGGTGTATGTTTTTGGGGAGCGGAAAGCCGATAGAACCCGTTATGTTGCCAAAGCCCTCTGTCAGCTCTTTGACATCGAGAGGGTGATTGTGCTGCTAACCCAAGAAGCACATGACACCCATTGGAAGCATCTACAGGACTGCCTACCCCCCCACGTGGAGAAAATTGCCAAGGCCATTCCTGAAGGGAAAACCGAGGCAGAGACCTGGCAGATCTTCGACGTGCTGGTTGACAGCATCGAGGCCAACACACGGCTGCTTTTTGATATCACCCACGCCTTTCGCTCCATCCCCGTACTGGTGCTCTTGGGAGCCGCCCTTTTGCGCAAGGCCAAGAATGTAAATATTCAGGGGCTGTACTACGGTCTCTATCTCAAAGACCAGCAGGAAACACCCATCATCGATCTCACCCCCGCCCTTCGTCTTTTGGATTGGCTGACGGCTACCGACAAATTCATTAGCACCGGCTCGGCCTTGGAGTTGGGCCAACTTTTGGATACAGTTCAACGGGACTTTTACCGCCAACCAAAGCTCGGCAAAAGGGATCCCAAGCCCATCCGGCTGCAGAACTTTGGCCAAGCCATCCGCAATATCTCTCGTTCCCTGGAGCTGGTAAGACCGGTCAGCCTTTTGGAGGATGACTTGCTTAGGTTGCAAAGGCACTCCACCCAGGAGTTGGCAGAAGAGGTGGGCCAATTTGCCAAGCCCTTTGGCTTGCTGTTGCAAAGCATTCAAGACAGCTACAGCCAACTGGCTTTGCCAGCAGACAGAGCTACGGATGCCAAGGCTCAAGTTCAAAAGCAATTTCAACTGCTGCGCTGGTATGTGGAGAAACGCTTCACCACGCAGGCAATTCTCTTAGCTCGGGAGTGGGTGATCTCGGCCCTCTGCTTGTGTGAGGGGCTGCCCAACTACCGCCAGCGGGAAGCGCGGCAGGAGATCGAACACCAACTGGGATCCCTCATTCCACGGGAAGACCAGCCCCAGGCGCCTCCTGACATTGCTGCCCATGTTCCCGATGTGCAGAAACTTGCCAACCTCTGGTCTCGCCTCAGCCAGTACCGCAACGATGTTGCCCATGTGCAGATGAATCCAAACCCTTTGAACAGCGAAGCTCTAGAAAGCTTTGTTTTGCAAGACCTGCTGCCTGGCCTGGAAGAGCTGTTTCCCAAATTGACCTGGGCAGAAGGGAAGTTGGAAGGGGATCTTTCCACTTCTCCGTAGGCTAAAGACATCGGTTCGCCCTCAGGTTCTGGGTTTTTGGTCAAACAACGGTTATTGAGAAATACTGAAGAAAACTGAGGGCTGGCCGGGATCAGATCGACTTTGTTTTGTAGCTTCTGTAGCCACGACATCGGGTGGCTACCGGGGTTTTGTTCCTTGTTCGAGGAGTTCCTAACTGTTCTGTTTCTCCAGCGAAAACACCATGTCTTACTACTGGCAAGCTAAGCTCTGGGGTCTGTTACATGATCCCGCCCTCAAAGCCCTACACGACAGGACTGGCCGCTCCAAGGAAGGGCTGTGGACCAGACTGGCGGCGATGCAGGGATGGTCTTCTCCCAAAGCCGAGGGATCCCCTCTCAGAGGTGTGGGAGATGCGGATCTCATCGCCTCGGCCAGCGACCGCGCGGCCATTGGCCATTTGCCTGTAGCCATCGACTACCAGGTTGAGGATCGCGGCCAGGGGTTAGGCTCTGGACTGGAGATGAGCCATCTGCTCTCGGGGCGCAAGCACTTTTGGCAATTGGCCGATGACCAACACCAAGCCCTCAAGGATGCCGGCTCCCGTGCAGACTACCTGATGGAACGGGAGGAGAGCGCCATCCCCGATTGGGTTTGGCAAGAGGAGGATCCCCAAAAAGTGTTTTGGTGGTTTTGGCGGTGCTTTCCCCAGGCCATTTGTCAGGAGTTTGGGGATGAGAGCTTGCTGCTATTGCCGGCAGAAACCCGGCTGCCAGACGGATCCCTGTGGAGCCACGCCAGCGTCACCGCAGCCTTGGCCGGATGCTTGGCCGGCTACGAGGAGCCCACGCGACCCTTTTTGGTGAGCTTTACCTTCAACCCCATCCAAGAGTTGATCAAAGCCAGCCGCAAAATGCGGGACTTTTGGGCCGGATCCTGGCTGCTGCACTACCTTTCTGCCCGCATGAGTTGGCGGCTTGCCGAGAAATACGGCCCCGACTGTCTGCTCTACCCCAGCCTCTACGGCCAGCCGTTAATCGACCACTGGCTGCGGGAGAAGTACCCCGAATTTGAAGAATGGATCCCTCAACCTTCTGCCAACGCCCTGCTCACCGCCGGTTTTCCCAACGTGCTCCTGCTGCTGTTGCCGGAAGACCGGGTGCAAGCGGCCATGCAGTTTGCCCAGCAGACCCTCAAGGAAGAATGGAAGCAGTTGGCCCAGAGGGTGCTGGATTACCTGCAGGGGGATCGCCGCTGGCTGAGGCAGTTGCACCCAGAGGACCCCACCTGGCAGGGATGGCTGGAGCACCAGTGGCAGCACTACTGGGCAGCCGTGCCCTTGGGATCCCCGGCTCATGCCCTCAAGGATACCGGCATCCTCAAGCCCCCTCAGGTTTCCATTGATGAGGATCCCTGGGTCAGTGCCCAAAACCGCACCTATCACCTGGGGGCTAAGCAAAAGCTCTTTGCTGATGAGGAGCTGGAGTTTCTGCGGGCTAGCTTCTGGGATCCCCAAAGACAACAGCGCCGCCAATACAAGGCCGGACTCAACGTGGGATCTTGGTGGGCAGCCGCAGTGGAGCAAAGTCGGCGGCTACAAGCCGCTTGTAAGCAGGCCCGCGATTGGCAGCTCCCCGTTGCGTTTGGGCCGCGCAGCACCGTTTCGGGCTTGGGGCCGGTGGTGCATCCCTCGCCGCGGCAGGGGTGGATAACAGAAGGGGAGAGTCGGCGGCTTTGGCAACGGCAGGCCGGGCTCTTCGATGGCCGGGAACAGCTCAATGCCACCGAAACCCTCAAGCGGGGCTTGTACAAAGTGCTGCCGGAGCTCTTCCGCGAGCTGGATGAAGACCAGATTGCCGCTTCCTACCCGGATCTCACCGCTGGCGTAGCCGGCTACCTCAAAACCCAAGGGCGACGGGAACGAGAGCACTTCGAGCAGGCCTGTCAGGCAGTGGAGGCCCGCTACCCGGAGGTCAGAGGGGTGCTGCGGGAAATGCGGGGCAAATGGGGGATCCCGTGGGCCGACCGGCAGAACCTGCGCTACCATCCCCGTCTGCTCAATGCTGGTTGGCTGGTGGAAGACCTGGAGCTGGACGAGGAAACGCAAAGAAGCTACCGGCAGGACATCGAGACGCTTCTAGGCCGCTACTACCCCAGCGTTAACCCCGCCAGTTGGTACGTGCTGGCTGCCGGGGATGGGGACGACATGGGCAAATGGCTCAGGGGCGAGAAGATGAAATCCTACTACGACTATCTGCCTCAACCCCTACAGCGGCTGGCCAACGGGCAAACGGAAGCCATTGGCGAGGTCTTTGGCAAGGACAAGGAGGAGCTGGAGCAAGTCAAAGACGCTTTTCAGAAGTTTGTCAAAAACAGCCGCAAGCGCATGGGGCCTGCCACCCACAGCGCCCTAAGCCGCGCCCTGCTGGATTTTTCCGGCCAGTTGGTGCCCTACCTAACAGAGCAACGCTATGCCGGCAGGCTCATCTATGCCGGCGGGGACGACGTTTTGGCCTACACCAACCTCTGGGAGTGGGATGGCTGGCTGTGGGATATTCGCCAGTGTTTCCGGGGGGGAGAGGATGACTGGCGGGAGTTTGAGAACCTGGGGGACTACTGGCAGTGGAAAAAAGGGCGGCCTCCCGAAGGTTTGAGCCGGCGCCCCCTCTTTACCCTGGGATCCGCGGCCACCATCAGCTTCGGCGTGGTGATTGCCCATCACTCGGTGCCTCTGGCCATTGCCCTGGAAAACCTTTGGCAAGCGGAAGAAGAAGCCAAGGGCCACCTCTATGCCCATGGCTGCCCCAAAGACAGCGTGCAGGTGCGGGTGCTGTTTGCCAATGGCAACCAACTGGTGAGCACCAGCAAGTTCGACACGTTCGACAAGTGGAAGGATCTCCTTGATTTTGACTGGAAGCTCATGGGCCAGCAGCAGGATCAAAGCTCCTTGTTTGAACAAGCGGCCCAGCTTTGGGAGCAACACCCAGCTCCGAGCCTAGAGGCAGTGCGCGAGTGGGCCCGGTTGTTCTGCAGCCGCCGGGATCTCTTCAAACAGGAATCGGAGCAGAAAGAGCACTTCCAGAACAAGCTTGTGGAGTTTATCCAGCATTTTTGGCAGCACAGCCTACCCGCCCAGCCGCAGGCGTGGGATCTGGAGATCAAAAACTGGTTCAAGTTGGCAGCTTTTGTGCTGCGCAACCGCACCGTGAAATTGGGGAGGAACGGCCGATGAGTTGGTTTACCCTATCACCCTTGGATGTGTGGATGTTTCGAGATGCTAAGCCCTTTGCGCCGGGAGAGCGGGCCTGGGCCAACAGCAGCTTTCCCCCTAGCGGCCATACCCTTGCTGGTGCTATCCAGGCTTACCTGGGCCAGCCCTTGACGCTGCGGCTGCGGGGCCCCTTTCTCTGCCACGACGAAAGGCTCTATTTCCCTGCCCCTTTGCACCTGGAAGACGGATTCCCCCTTGTTCCCGTTCCTTGGTTGGACGAGAGGGATCCCTACTTCCATTGCCACTGGGATCCCACCCGGCCAGCCCCGTTGGTGTCCCTGAGGCCAGCAGAGGAGGAACCCGAACGCAGCCAGAGCAGCAAGAAGAAAAAAACAGGAGGCTACCTGCCCTTCGAGGTGGTGCAAAAGGCGCTGGAAGGCAAAGGCTGGGATCTCAGCCAGGCCGTCAAGCCGCCGTTGAAGTATGAAGTACGGCCCCACAACACCCTGCAGGTGAGCAAGCGGCAAGTGCGAGAAGCCGATGGCTACTTTGTGGAGACCTGTATCCGTCTTCAGCCGGGCTGGAGTTTGGCCCTTTCCATCGAGTGCTGGGATCCCGATCGCGAAGCCTGGGATCCCCTACCCCTTACTCAGGAAGCAGTGCTGCGGCTGGGGGGAGAAGGCCACTGCGCTTTGCTGGCCCCCTGTCCGAAGTTGCAGGCGCAGTGGCAGCAGTTGCAGGACCTTTCTCAGGCCGCCTTTTGCCAAGCCGGACGCGCTTTGGCCTACTTGGTGACCCCAGGTGTGTTCATCAAAAAGGTGGACGGGCGTTCCCTCTGCCGTGCCTGGCCCTGGGAATGGAGATTGGCCACTCCCCATCCTGCTCACTCCCTTACCGGCCCCCTGGTGAGCGTGGCCACCGGCAAGCCCGTTCCCATCAACGGCCGCCTGCGGGTAGATCACCCCCAAGAGCCGCGACAGATGAGCCTACCCGCTCCTCAAGTTTTTGCAGCGCCCCCTGGCAGTATCTACTACCTGGAGCAGCCGGCCCCCCTCAACCAAGAAGAGCCCGAGCTAGAAGATGGCCGGCTCAACGTGTTCCACCGCTGGCGGCTGTTGGGCTACAGCGAATTGCTTTGGCTCCGTTGGGCCGACTGAGCGCAGGTGTTTGAAGTTCTGTTTCAGAGTTGATGAAGGAGTGTTTTCCTATGGCTTTTCACGTAGTCTATCTCACCTTGTTGACCCCTCTGCACACTGGCGGCACCACCCAAGAAGGCAACCTCTTGGGCATTGCCCGCGAATCCCACACCAATTTGCCCTACATCCCTTCCAGCACCATTCGGGGCAGGTTGCGGGCCAGCGTGGCCGATAAAGACAAAAAATTTGAGCTCTTTGGCAACGAAATTGGGGAAGGGGATCAGCTGACCCAAGGATCCATTTGGATTGGGGATGGCTCCTTGCTTTGGATCCCGGTGCCCTCCCTCAGCCACGGGGTGGTGTGGATAAGCTGCCCGCTTCTGCTCAAGCGCTGGCTGCGGCTAACAGGCCAGAATCTGTCAGTGCCGGATCCCTACAGTACGAGCTTGGGCACTAACCGCCCCATTTACCTCAAAGATGCCATTCTCAAAGAGGGTCTTCGACAATGGTCGGAATGGAAGAGCTACACCAAAGATCCTAATATCAGTCGCGTGATTGTTTTACCCGATCAGCACTGTGCCACCCTCATTCAAATGAGCCTGTGGCGGCAGGTGAAAGTCAAGCTTAGCGAGCACAAGGTTGTGGAAGGAGGCTTCCGCTATGAAGAGGCCATTCCTCCTGACAGCTTGATGTACTTTACCTGGGGGGTTACAGCCCAAGCAAATGGCAGTTCTGAGGAGGCAATGAAAGAGTTTCGAGATCTGCTGCAATCCAACCAGATTATGCAGATTGGCGGCCAGGAAAGCTTGGGCCGAGGCTTTGTGGAGCTGTCTTTGAACTAGATCTCAACCTAGGAGGGAGGTTTTATGAATAGCTTTGACCCGCGTACATTAGCCAAGCCCGTTTACGAATCCCTGTGCCAGCTCAGAGCACAAACCAAGGATACAGAAAGGCTAAAAGAGCAGAAGAACCAGGCTGTGGAGCTGTACACCTATCTTTCCACCTGGGGTTTGCTGCGCCTCAAGGCCGAAGAAGACGCCCTTAGCCAAGAGGGCAAAAAAGAGGTGGTCAAGGAGTTTTTCGATTGCCTAGAAAAGATATCCGGTCAAAACGAAATTGCCAAATCCAACGGCCTGGATCGTCTCATGGGGTTGGGAGTTGAAGAGTACCTGGGTTTAACAGGGCTGGGACTTGCTTTGGCGCAAGAATTCAGCTTCTGGGCTACAGCCATTTACCATGACGTTAGCGGGGGGGACTAATGAGTGTAGCTGTTCCAATCCAGTCTATTTCCCTGTGTGAAGGAAGCCAAGTGGTCATCCATTCGCTGACTTGGCAAGACTTTGAGAGCATCTTGGAAGAGTTAGGGGAAGACCGCCACACTCGCATTGCCTATTACAACGGCACGTTAGAGATCATGTCTCCCTTGTCCAAACATGAGCGCCCTCACCGCATTGCCGGAGATATTGTGAAAGCTCTCCTTGATTCTCAAGGGAGAGACTGGGAAGACTTTGGCTCAACAACCCTTAAAAAGTCTGGCAGTGCTGGGGTGGAGCCTGACACCTGCTTTTATGTCCATCACCTAGAGCAGGTGCGAGGGTGTGAGGGAAGGATCGATGTCGATCTGTTGCCCCCGCCTGATCTGGCCATTGAGTCCGACGTTACTTCCCGAACCTTTATCGATGCTTATAAAGCTACTGGTGTGCCCGAAGTTTGGATCTTGGGTGAGCGAAGTTTGCGGATATTTATTCTGCAGGGAGAAGACTACGTAGAATCGAGCTGCAGCCGGCTTTTCCCAGACTTCGACATCTCCAGTCTTGTACCTCAACTTATTCGACGCGCCTTAGAAATTGGCACCAGCGCTATGTTGCGCGAATTTCGGGAAACGCTTCGCAATTCCTAATACTGCTTTCCATCTTTAGGAGAAGATCAAATGCCTAGCAATCGTCCTGCTCCCTGGTTAGGACATCCCTCGGATCCCAACCCCAGCCCAGATCCCACAGCGAGCTTTATTGAATATCTGCGTTGGATGAGGGCTCCAGCAACTCCTTTCAAAGACGGAGCCAAAGTCGATCTGGTGCACCAGGCAGAAGCAAAGGCAAACTACGGAGCGCGTCTTCAAGTTCTGAATGCTCGCATCAAACGCATTGCCGGAGAAAAAAACACTTTTCAGGTCACCTGTCCCTGGCGAATTCGGGTAGGCGGAGCCAAAGGCCCGGAGAGCATGCTGCTGCCCGCTTTTGATCACTTAGGGATCCCTTACCTTCCCAGCTCCACCTTGCGGGGGGTAGCCCGCGCCCAGGCTATTCGAGAGTTGATGCAGAAGCACAATCTGTCTTGGGAGGAGGCAGATAAAGCAGTGGCACCCTGGCTTGGGCACCTGGAAGCTGAGGACAAAGATAGTGCTGGCAAGGTGATCTTTTTGGATGCCTACCCTGTGCCGACCAAGACTCAAAAACAAGGGGATCCTGATAACTCCAGGTCGGGAGGCTTGGCTGTTGATATTGCCAATAACGTTTGGAGATGGAATGGCAACAGCTTGGAATATAAAGCAAATCCCAATGTCTTTTTCTCTCTCAAACAGGCCACGTTTTTAATCGGGATCCGCAAAGGCCCAGGCTGCACCGACGAGATGTTAGCCCAAGTGAAAGAATGGCTCATCCGCGGGCTGGAGCAAGGAGTGGGATCCCAAGTCAATACCGGCTACGGTCGGCTGATTCAAACTGGCAAAACTCTATCTCAATACAAGGGAGAATTCTTGCGGCTGCCTTTTGAGCTGGAGGGTCAGTTGATCCACGGGCGGCAAGTGGTCAACTGGAGACCTGATAAGAACCGGTATGACAACAAATCAATTGCCGAAGTCCGACCGGTAGCCTTTAAGAACATGCTGCGCTACTGGTTTCGAACCTTTGCCCTGGGTGTTTTGCCCGTGAAGCAGGTGCAGGAATGGGAGGGGCAACTTTTTGGGGCCATCACTCCCCAGCAAAAACATGGCTGGATCCATGTGGATCTTTTGAAGGGGCGAGTAACTCAACCAGAGCCGGAACCCAACCAAGCGGGAAGGGGGGAGCCTGCTGGACAGCAAGAAGGGATCCTCATTCTCAGCCTTTCTGAGGAGTGCTACAACCATGCTTCAAAGGAGAAGCAGGAAGCAGTGCAAAAGCTCTTTCGGAATCTGACCTGGATGCTGTTTCATCTGGGAGGTATTGGCCAGGGGGCAAGAAGGCCCTGCTACTCTCGCCAAGACCGCGGTAGAGCTCCTTGGTGGCGGGGATCCACCCTCATTCCCAACTCCGAAGATTCATTTTGGAATCTGCCAGAGTCGGTAGAGGAATTCCAGAAACTCTTTCAGAAGCGGCTGCGGGGCTTTTTTGAAGCACTCCAGGTTTTGACTGGGCAGGCCATTGATCTCAGCAATCCCAGGAGCTTTGGTCAGGTCGGCAAAGAAAAGTGTCCTGAAGCTGTGGATGCCCATTGCAGGATTGTAGTCTGCAGCGGCCCAGAAGAGTTTAATAAGCCCTATGCTTTGGCTGTTTTGCACAAGGTAGGCAAGATAGCGCCAGGAAAATACGACAAGTTTCTCTGCGGCGACACAGGCACGCCGTCCCCTGTCTGGATTGCAGATTTGGATGACTATCAGGTGGTTACCGTTTTTGGGGCAACGGTGAATCCTAGGAAAAGTTATCTTGAACAGCTCAGGAAAAATGCTGATGATTTTGGAATAATCTGGCCCTTGAGGTAGAGATCTTGGAGAATCTCTGGAGGAATAAAATGTCCAAAAAGAGGATCAATGCCAAAGTTCTTAGAAACCTTGTTACAGCTGTGGTCAACGGCTCGATCACGCTGGCCATCCTGCTAATTGCTCCTTTGGGATTGGCAGCCGTGATTACCAATACCGTTCTTGTCATGATTGCCAGCTTCTTTTCGGGCAGTCTGGCCGAGATCGTGATGGATTTCTTGTCAAGTCCTGAAATTGATGTTGAGATTTTACCGGAGCGTGGCCGCTCTAAACCCGGCAATGCCATAGATCAGAGGCGAGGCGCTGAAGATCTGCGTCGTCATGACGAATAATGCGAACTTTATATGTCTCTCAGCAGGGGTGTAGGCTTAGCCTTAAGCAAGAGTTCGTAATGGTCTATTTGGGCGAGTCGCTCTTGCAGGAGGTGCCTCTACCCTTGCTGGAGCAAATTTTAATCTTTGGCCGATCCCAGGTCACCACAGACGTAGTGAGAGCGTGCCTGAGGCGGAATATTCCTATTGCCTATCTCTCCCGGCTAGGCTATTGCTATGGTCGCCTTGTTCCTATAGAGAGGGGGTACCGCCGCTTAGCTCATTTGCAACAAGCGCTCCCTGAAGAATGGCGATTGCAAACGGCAGCCCAGATGGTGCGAGCCAAGCTGCTCAATAGCCGGGTGCTGCTGATGAGGCAGCTCAGGCAACGCCCCACTGAAACAGGGGATCTGACCCTGCGCAGTCTGGAACATTTGGCTGCTCAAGCTCTTGAGGCCAAGTCTCTAGATCAATTGCGGGGCATTGAAGGAGCGGCTGCGGCTCTGTATTTCCCGGAATTGGGAAATTGCCTTCAGCAAAGGGGCTTTGTTTTGCTTAACCGCACTCGACAGCCGCCCACTAACCCGGTTAATGCCATGCTCAGCTTTGGCTACATGGTGCTCTGGAACCATCTATTAACCCTGATTGAGCTGCAAGATTTGGATCCCTATCAGGGTTGCTTGCACGCTAGCAGTGAACGCCATGCTGCTCTGGTTTCGGACTTACTGGAAGAATTTCGGGCGCCTATTGTAGATTCAATAGTCCTCTGGCTGATCAACAAGGGCATTATGAACATCGAAGAAGACTTTGAGTATCGCGATGGTGGCTGTTTTCTAAGTGATAGTGGCAGGAAAAAGTACCTTACAGCTTTCATCCAAAGAATGGAGGGATCCATCCAGACCCCTGACGGAGATCAACCCCGCTGGGATCTGCTAACGCAGCAAGTTAAAAAGTTTAAGCAATCCGTCTATAATCCTCAAGATTTGTACCAGCCCTACCGGATTCGCTGATGTTTCTTTATGTTGTTACCTACGATACTCCCTGCGACAAGCGACGCAAGAAAATTGCCGACCTGCTAGAAGGCTACGGCAAGCGCGTGCAATACAGCGTGTTTGAGTGCGTCCTCGACAAAGACAAGTTCGAGGAGCTCAAACTGCGGCTCCGCAAGAAGATCAAGCCCGAGGAAGACAGCGTCCGCTTCTATCCGCTCACTAGCTATGTCCTCGCCCAGGTGGAAATCTGGGGTGGGCCTGCCCTGACTGCACCCCCCAGCTCGGTCATTGTGTAGCTCAGGCAAGTCTGATACATTTACGCTGAACACTGCTGAACATCACTGTTCAA
>NZ_JANSIM010000298.1:0-4596 GCF_047502655.1 Synechococcus sp. R5-12
CCCTACGGGTACAGTGCGGGGCTCCTGCGATTTCTAGCTGAAGAATTGCGGCGGGCTGCAAGTGACGCTTGCATTTACGGTGGAATACCGCTAGGCTTAATGTCAAGCGAGAGGATGTCGGCAGCGTTGCCTCTGCTCCTCTTCTTCCTGTGTAGCCAAGTTCATCACAGCGGAGCACATAGCAAGTCACCGCTGGCTATGGCGGTGTCTTCAGGGGTTTGACTCCGTTTTCACGTTGGGCCGCTGTTATCCGGCGGCCTTAACCTGGGCTTTGTGTTTTGGCTCTTTCCTAGTCAGTCTAGTCTACTTCTTCTTCTGAGGTTTTGTGGGTTCATGACCACTTCTTTTTCTCGCCAATCGCTGAATCATCCCGCTCCGCTCAATCGGCCCGAGCCCCAAGAGTCCTTTCGGTTTGCTTGGGAACATGTGCTCTTCTTTGCCATTTTTCACGTGGTGGCTTTGGTGGGAGGCATTTTCTTCTTCTCCTGGCCCGCTCTGGGAGTAGCCCTATTTCTCCACTGGTGTTTCGGCAGCTTAGGCATCTGCTTGGGGTACCACCGCCTGCTCAGCCATCGTAGTTTCCAGGTGCCCAAGTGGCTGGAATATGTCTTCACGACTCTCGGTGCCCTGGCCGTTCAAGGGGGGCCGATCTTTTGGGTGGGCGGCCATCGTCAGCACCACGCCTTCACCGAAGACGAGGAGAAGGATCCCTATTCTGCTCGTAAGGGCTTTTGGTGGAGCCACATACTCTGGCTGATCTACCACCGCGAAGAATTTTTCAACCCTGAGAAGTATTCTGCCTTTGCGCCCGACTTGGCTCGGGATCCCTTCTACCGCTGGCTGGATAGGTACGCCCTGCTTCTGCAGCTGCCATTGGCCGCGATACTCTACCTGCTGGGGGGCTGGTCATTCGTCGTGTACGGTATCTTTGTGCGGACAGTGCTGCTGCTGCATTGCACCTGGTTAATCAACTCGGCCAGCCACTTCTGGGGTTACCGGACTTTCGAGAGCAACGACAATGCCCGTAACCTTTGGTGGGCGGCGATTCTGACCTATGGTGAAGGGTGGCACAACAACCATCATGCCGACCCGAAGTGCGTTAAGGCCGGTTTGCGTTGGTGGGAGATCGACATGACCTACTGGGCCATTTGGCTGTTGGCGAGATTGGGCCTGGCTCGTAAGCTGCACCTGCCTGCCCAAGGCCAAGCTGCTCGCTGAACTGGTTTTTCCCAGACCTTGCAGAGGAATCATCCGGGGATCCCTATCCCTAGGGATCCCTTTTGGGTTGCAGAGAGAGCTAGTCTTCTAAGGGGCTATACTGCCACGCTCCATAGTGGTCAAGAATACGCTTAATTTGTTCTATGTCGGCATCGGGTTCTTGATGAATATGCAATGCCTCTATTTGGCTGTCTTGGTAGCGAAAGGTGGAGTTTTTTTTCCACTCCAGCTCCGTTTTCACCCCTGAAACACAAGCCAAATGGGCAGCCAATTCCCGATAAACCATCAGGGGCATAGAATCGTAGCGAACAGCGTAGCGTTTCAGCTTGGGGACGCTCACGTATGACAACCCAATCAACGTAGCTCAAAACAACTCAAGTATAGTCACTTCAAGTTAGATTAAGACGCTTCCTAACTACTCCGCGGTGTCGCCCAAATGCTCCGCATCACTTCCGCGAGCCCCCCAATCCCTCTCCCTAAGAGAGAGAAGAGCTAGGAAGCACTGCAATGGAACAGTTTCATTCCTCATTGAAATGACTATAACTTCTGGGCAATACAGTCACCAAAACCCCCCCGCTCAACACTCTTTGCTGGACACTTGACCGGCAAAATGGGATGGGACTAAGCAATTTTGTCATCGACCAAAGTGCAGCAATTGACCTGATCTAGGCAAATCTTTCCCCATTGCAAGGCCCAGCGTACTAAGGCCACCCGATTTGCCGTTCGGGTCTTGCTCAAAATATTGCTGATGTGATTGTCAACGGTGCGCTTGCTGATCTCTAGGCGTTCCGCGATGTCCTGATTGGTCAGTCCTGCTGCAATCAACTCAATGACCTGCAGCTCCCGTTCGGACAACAAGTCTGCGGAATGATAGTCAGTACCCATTCCGAATGCCTGCTTAAGATGAACTGTAAGGATTACCTACCCCAATTCTAGGGGATCACCCCTGAGATGGACAGCCCTGAAGAAAGGAAATCTTAGGCGATTCTCGTCCAGATTCTGGCTGCGGGCCACTGACGCGAGCGTCTTCGGGCGGGTTTCACAAGGGATCCAGGTGCTTCCGGGGCAGTTCCACCTGAACCCACAGCCCACCGGTTTGCGGGTGATTGCGCAGTTGGATGGTGCCCCCGTGAACTTCGACAATTTGTCGCACAATTGCCAGCCCTAGGCCGGTTCCGCCTTTGCTGCGGGCCCGCGCAGTGTCGGTGCGGTAAAAGGGCTGGAAGACCAACTCAAATTGATCCTCTGGCAGGCCGGGGCCGTGATCATACACCTCTAACTGCACCTGGGATCCCTGCTCCGAAAGCACCACATGGATAGGAGAGTCGGGCTTGCCATACTTGACGGCGTTGTCCAAGAGATTGAGGATGAGGCGGTATAGACGTTGCTCATCTCCCCAGAGGTAAATCTGGGACAATCCGCTCAGGTGCAGTTCCTGGTGGCGGGGTTTGGCCAACGGCTCCAAACTTTGCCAGGCTTCCTGCACCAGACTTGCCAGATCCACCCAACGCCATTGGGAGCGGGATGCGGCTCCCAGATTGAGGGCGCTGAGTTCGAGCAAGTCTTGAACCAAACGGCTCAGGCGCAGAGTTTCATTTAGCAATCGTTCTACCCAGACTGCCTGAGCGGCATCGACCCGGCTTTGTAAAGTTTCGGCCAGCAAGCGAATGGAGGTGAGGGGGGTTTTCAGCTCGTGAGCCACATCCGAAGCCCAGCGATCCCGCTGTTGGGCCAGCATTTTTGCTTCCAGCCGGTCTTCTAAAAAAATGGCCACGTGCGCTTGCGGCAGGAGCAACCCCCAAGCCCGCAGCGGAATCGGTTTGCCATCCCCACCGGAAGGGTAGAAAATCCATTCGCGACTTTGGACAGGAGCAGCGGTCTCCTGTCGGCGGGTAGCCTCGATGAGCTGATCCAACTCATAGGAGCGCACCCATTCCAGCAAGAGCTTGATGCCCGGCTGCCATTGGCTGATGCGCAGCAGACGCTGGGCGGCAGGATTGCACTCCAGCACCACGTTGTTTTCGTCTACCCGCAGATATCCCCAAGGGAGCCGCTGACTCAGGTATTGCCAGTTTTGCAGTTGCTGTTTTTGGTTGGCCCAATCCAGATCTTGTTGGCGAAGATGACGGCTGAGCAAGCTGAGCATCTGTTCCAGGGAGTGGAGGGGCATGGCCAGATGCACCAGGGATCCCAACCGCTGCAATTCGCGTCTGAAACGGCGCCGAGTCTGCCACAGCAGGAGCAACGTGCAAAGCAAACCGATTCCCAACCCGATCAGGATCCCGGCTTCCAGTCCCATGTTCCCACCACCTTTGCTGCCATTGTCGCTCAGGGAAGCAAGAGTGGAGGCGAAAGCCCGGTTGCCGGCCTCTTATCGACGATGTACGAGGGTGGTACTGGCTTGGTCGGTGGGCACAAGCAAGATCTCGCTGATGTTCACGTGGGGGGGACGGGTTGCCGCAAACACCACCACTTCAGCCACATCCATCGCCGTCAAGGGGGTGAGGCCCTGATACACTGCTGCCGCACGGGCGCGATCCCCACGGAAGCGCACTTGGCTGAACTCGGTTTCCACCAGGCCCGGCTGAATCTCGGTGACGCGAATGGGGGTGCCCAGTAAATCCAGCTTCAGCCCCTCAGAGATGGCCCGCACGGCGGCCTTAGAAGCGCAATACACAGCGCCACCTGGGTAGGTCTGCCGACCGGCAATGGAGCCGATGTTCACCACATGGCCTCGACCTCGCTCCACCATGCCGGGCAAAACGGCGCGGGTAACATAGAGCAGACCCTTGAGGTTGGTATCGATCATCTCTTCCCAGTCTTGCAAGGCCCCCATGTGGAGCTTGTCCAAGCCACGACTTAAACCTGCATTGTTGACCAAGATGTCGATGTTGGCCCACGGCGAGGGCAAAGATTGAAGCGCCTGCTGCACGGCTGCCCCATCCCGCACATCCAAAGCCAGCAGGTAGGAAGAAGTGCCATAAGCCTGCTGCAACTCCCCAGCCAGTTCCTGCAGCCGATCCTGACGACGAGCCACCAGAATCAGGCGGGCTCCAGAACGGGCAAAAAGGGTGGCACAAGCGGCCCCAATGCCGCTACTGGCTCCGGTGATGAGCACGATGGAGTTTTCAAGCATCATTTGCTAATTCAAATGCTGTGATTTCAGTTGGGTTGAGTCGGAGAAAAATGGACAGCCACCTTCAGCTTCCTCGTCAGTTCGAGGCTACAGCCATTCTAGAGTTCGAGCCACTTCCCCAGGGGGGAGCCTGGGATCCAGCAAACGAATCGTTTCTCTGCCGTTCGGTAGCGACCCTACCGCTCCCTGCAAGAGCCTAAAGAGCATGACTCTAGTCAATAATAAGCTCAACTATACTGAAA
>NZ_JANSIM010000074.1:0-12207 GCF_047502655.1 Synechococcus sp. R5-12
GACCCTACGGGTACAGTGCGGGGCTCCTGCGATTTCTAGCTGACTTTAAACTTTCTGACTCTTTCCTCTTGTTTGAGCAATCCGGCTAGGATGTCTCAGAATGGGGGTGGTTATCCCCGTTATTGCAGTTTGATTGCGCATCCCACCATGAGCGAAAAGATCCCTCAAGATCCCTCCTTGCCGGAAATGGCGGCTGAGATGGCCTTTGCTGCAGAGCCCAGTTTAGAGGAGGTAGGAGCTACTGCGGAAGAAACCACCCCAGACTCGGATCCCGGCAAGGGATCCCCTGGCACCGGCGGGTCGAATGCGCAGCGTGTCCGTCAACTGCTGGGCATGAAAGGAGCAGAGGTGGAGTCTCGCTCCATTTGGCAGTTGCACCTGCAGCTGATGAAGCCTGTCACCTGGATCCCTTTGGTGTGGGGTCTGATTCCGGGGGCGGCTTCCTCGGGTCACTTCACCTGGACTTGGGAGAACGTGGCTCTCATTTTGGTGGGCATGATCCTGGCAGGCCCCCTGATGACGGGCTATACCCAAACGGTGAACGAATACTACGACCGCGAGATCGACGCCATCAACGAGCCCTACCGCCCCATTCCCTCCGGCGCTATTTCTCTGCAGCGGGTGGTTATCCAGATCTGGGTGCTGCTGATCTTGGGGTTGGGCTTGGCCTACGCTCTGGACTGGTACACGGGCCATGACTTCCCGGTGATCACCTGCATTGCCTTGGCGGGAGCCCTGATTGCCTACATCTACTCGGCGCCCCCCCTGAAGCTCAAACGCAACGGCTGGCTGGGCAACTATGCCCTTGGTGCCAGCTACATCGCCCTGCCCTGGTGGACGGGTCACGCCTTGTTCGGCGAGCTGAACTGGACGGTCTGCATCCTGACGCTGATCTACAGCTTGGCCGGGCTGGGGATTGCCGTGGTCAACGATTTCAAAAGCGTCGAGGGGGATAGGCAGTTTGGCTTGGCCTCTTTGCCGGTGATGTTTGGGGCAATGGGGGCCGCTTGGATCTCGGTGCTGATGATCGACCTGTTCCAGTTCGGCATGGCCTCGTTTTTGCTGGGGGCGGGCCTAAAACTTTACGCGGCCCTTTTGGTGCTGCTGATCATCCCGCAAATAACCTTCCAAGATATGTACCTGCTGCGGGATCCTTTGAACAACGATGTGAAATACCAAGCCAGCGCGCAGCCCTTTTTGGTGTTGGGCATGTTGGTGGTCGGGCTGGCGTTGGGCCACTCGGGGCTGTGGTAGTCGAGCCGACGGCAAAGTGCCCATCTTGGCAACAGAGGTGACGGCTTCCGCCCTGGGTTCGGCCCGACATCTGGGCCAAGATCAAGTCAAGTCAAGATCAAGTTAAGTTGAGCCAGGGATCCATCCCCTGCAAGGATCGTTGGCGGATCCCTGGAAGCTGTTATGGCCCTGGGCCAAAGGAGATATCCAATGAAGCTGTTGTTTCCCCTCCAACTCGGCCTAAGCCTGGCTTTGCTCTTGGGGCCGCTGGCCGTCTCTCCCGCCCAAGCGCAGCGGATCGTCATCGACGGGCGGGGGATCGTGGTAGAACCCAGCACAGGTGGCTCGGTGATCCTCAATCCCGACCAGCCGGTCTTTTCTCCAATCTTGCCCTCTGCAGTTCCTTTTTCCATCGATGAAGAAGGCAAGATCGTCTCTGCCCCTGGCTACCGCTGCAGTGCGGCTACTGCTGCCGACAACTCCCCCATCATCTGTCGCTCCCAGTTCAACCGCAACGACGTGGTGGTGTATGAGCGGGACGGCCAATCCAACACCTTCCTTGTGAACATCGACAACACGGTGACCCGGCCCTCCGGCAGTGGGCTGCGGATTGTGCCCAACCCTGAACCGGCGACTCCCTCGGGTAGCGGCCTGCGCATCATCCTAGACTGAGGGCAGGGATCCCTTCATCTCTTGTCGAGTTGTGAGCGCAGCATCTGCTCTGCCTCCGCAGGCTGGAGAGGTTTGGCGAAGAAATAGCCCTGGCCGTACTCGCAGTTCAACAACCTCATTAAGTGCAGTTGCTGTAGGGTTTCGATCCCCTCGGCAGTGACGTCCATTCCCAGGCTGTGGGCCAAGGTGATGATCAGGCAATGGTCTCGGCATTTTCTCCATTCGGCCCCCAGCGCGAGATGAAGGAGCGATCGATTTTCAGGCTATTGATGGGGTAATTGTGCAGGCGGCTGAGAGAGGAGTAGCCTGGGCCGAAGATCAAAACCCCCGCAATTGCGCCAGTTGCTCTGCCGCTAGAAACCGTAGCCTATTTTGCGGTCTAAGGAGATCTTTCGGTGCTGGGGTGGTATTGTTGCCGTCTTTCTTCCAATTCCATCAGGATCTGCTGATGACGCTGCCGGGTGATTGGGTAGAACCACACCAGCAGGATCCCGCCGATCAGGGCCACCGCCGGTAAGGGGCCGATGGCAATGCGGATGGCCAACAAAGCCGATTCCGGCTGGATGGGCAGGGCCTCTCCGGCCACCGAAGGCACAAAGCCGGCCCAATCCAGAGCTTGCCCCACGAAAAACAGTCCCAGCGCCAGGCCCACCTTTTGTAAGAAGACCATAAAAGCGTAGAAGATCCCCTCCCGCCGCTCCCCGGTTTGTAGTTCATCCAGATCGATCACATCCGGCAACATCGACCAAGGGCCGAGATAGGCTGTAGCAGAAACCCCAATGCCGGCCAACAGAGCCAGCCCAATCATGATCCCCTGCTGGCCGGGCTGGAGAAAAAACAGGCCTGCCTGCGAGATCAGCCAAAACCCCGCCCCGATAAGGTACATGGTGCGCTTGCCCAGATGGGTGCTCAGTTGGGTCCAGCCAAACAGCGTCAGCACTGCGATCCCCTGTACCGCCAGTACCACCAAGGAAATCCACACCTCCGGCAGGCCCATCCAGAAGACGATGAAGTAGGGGATGATCGTGGCCGTGAACTGAAACGCCAGCCAAGAACACAGGTAGATGCCGCTGACAAACAGGTAGGGGCGGTTGCTGAAGGCCACCCGCAGTTGTTGAACCAGGGGCATGGGATCCCGTTGGGATGGATACCGTTCTCGCACCCCCCAAAAACAGATCAGCAAGGGCACAGCCGAGATCACTCCAAAACAGGCTCCGGCCAGCAGATGGCCGGCAGCCCGATCCGGCAGCAGGTTGACCAAGAGCGGAAAGGTAACCACCGCAACCATGCTGCCCCCTACAGAGAAGGCAAAGCGGAATTGGTTGAGCTGGGTGCGCTCGTCATAATCCTGGGTCAGCTCCGCTGTCAGGGAGGCGTAGGGAATATTGGCCGCAGAGTAGAAGGTATTGAACAAGAGCGACACCGCCAGGTAGTAGGCAAACAGGGGGCCAATCCGACCGGGAAAAGGGATCCACCACTGGGCCAGGAACGTGAGGCCAAAGGGGAGGGCTGCAAACAGCAGCCAGGGGCGGCGACGGCCCCAACGGGTGCGGGTGCGGTCGCTGAGAATGCCGATGATGGGATCGTTGATGGCATCCCAAAAGCGAGTGATGGCGTAGATGCTGCCGGCTAGGCCTGCCGACATGCCAACGGTATTGGTGAGAAAGGGCAGCAGGAAAAAGATGAGGATGTTGGCCGTCATGCCTGTGCCCAGATCCCCCACCCCATAGGCCAGCTTCGTCCACAAACTGAGTCGCTGTCTGGTCATCATGTCCCCCTGGAATGCCAGGATTCCAGTGTAGGGGGTAGGTGGAGATTTCTTTTTTGGGGATCCCTGGAAAAGCTGATCAAAATTCAGGGTCTTCTCCCAGTTCCCGTAGCCGCTGGGCCAGTCGTTCGGCTCGGGAGCGTTCCAATTCAGCCCGCTGCCGTTCCAATTCAGCCCGTTGCCGTTCCAATTCAGCCCGCTGCCGTTCTAGTTCAGCTCCCGTAGGCAACAATTGCCCTGCCCTATCATACCAGCGCACCCAAAAGCGTTCTCGCCCCTCGTAGGATCCCCACCACCGACCGATACTCAAGTCCAAATCGGGCAACAGAATTGGGGGATGTTCTCCAGCGCCTGAGCCGGGGAGCAGCTCATAGTGTCCGCCCTGGAGTTGATAAACATTCAGCTCATCGGTCTCTAGCTCGAAGGTGACGTAGTAGGGGATCCGCAGCCGCCTTTCGTAGAGCTGGAATTTGGCTTGTCCGGGTTTTTCTTCCCCCTGGTCGTTGCAGATGATCTCCAAGATGAGAATAGGCAAGATATTCCCTTCATCCCAAACCACATAACTTTTGCGGGCAGTGCCATCCCGCCAACGGGGAACCCCCAGCACCAGAAACAAATCTGGAACAATGACCTGCCGGGGTAGGGCGTAGTAAAGGCCCATATTGCAAGCCACAAAAAAGTCTTGCCGATCTGACCAGTGCAGCAGCAGCGGTTCCCGGAGGAGGGGGTATTGGCGGCCTTGATCCTCGTTGTCCAAGGGGGTGTCGTCTGTATCGGGCAAGTCGTGCTGGGTGGGCCAGCGATAGGGGGCGATGGTCATGGCCAGGCAGGAGCAGTATGCCTCCACTGTAGCGAATGGGTTAGGACTGCATTTGGCTCATCGCCTCCAGATCCAGCACCTTGGCCACCTGTTCCGGGGTCATCAAGTTGCGCTCTAAGACAATCTGCCGAATGGGCTGGCCGGTTTCCAGAGAAGCCTTGGCCACCTCTGCAGCTTGCAAATAGCCGATGTAGGGGTTGAGAGCAGTCACCAAAGCCAGCGTCCCTTCCGCGTAGCCGCGGCATCGCTGCGGTTGGGGGGTGATGCCTTGAATGCAGCGCTCGGTGAAGACCCGCAGGCTGTTGTTTAGGATCTGTAGGCTGTGCAGGAGGTCATAGGCAATCAGGGGCATCATCACGTTGAGCTCAAATTGCCCCGCTTGGGCTGCGAGGGTGATGGCGGTATCCAGCCCAATCACCTGGAAACAGACCATGTTCAACATCTCGGCTATCACCGGGTTGTACTTGCCAGGCATGATGGAAGAGCCGGGCTGCACCGGCGGCAGTTGGATCTCCTTCAGGCCGGTCTTGGGGCCAGAATCCATCAGCCGCAGGTCGTTGGCCAGCTTGATGCCATCTTGGGCCAGGTTGCGCAGGGATCCCGACAGATGCACAAAGGGGGCCATGCTCTGCATCGCCGCCATGGGGTGGGGAGCAGGGGTGAGGGGCAACTGGGTATACTCTGCCAGCCGTTGCACCACCTTTTGCCGGTACTGGGGATGAGTGTTGAGGCCGGTGCCGACGGCGCTTCCCCCCAGCCCCAAGCTGCACAGGGCCTGGCTGGCCTCCTCAATCCAGCGACGGTGTTGGGCAAAGATGGCCGCGTAGGCGCCGAAGCTATCCCCCAGCCGCACCGGCACCGCATCCTGCAAATGGGTGCGACCGGCCTTGAGGATGCCGCGAAACTCTTGGGCCTTCTGCTCCAGCGCCGCTACCAAATTGTCCAGCGTGCCCAGAAAATCCCGTCGCACCCGCAGCAGGGCAGCCAGACGAATGGCGGTGGGGATGACATCGTTGGTGGACTGGCCGTAGTTGACATGGTCGTTGGGGCTGACCCGCTCGTAGCGGCCCTTGGGCTCCCCCAGGATCTCCAGAGCGCGGTTGGCCAGCACTTCGTTGACGTTCATGTGGTGGGAGGTGCCCGCCCCCGCCTGGTACACATCCACCACAAACTGATCCCGCAGGGATCCCTGGAGGATCTCATCCGCCGCTTGGACAATCGCCTTGGCCACCTCTGCCGGAATGCACCCCAGCTCGCCGTTGACCTCCGCCGCCGCCTTTTTAATCAGCACGCAGGCCTCCACATACTCTGGCAGGGGCTTGAGGCCGCTGATGGGGAAGTTCTCCAGGGCACGGGCGGTCTGGATGCCGTAGTAAACCGACTGGGGTAGTTGCCGCTCCCCCATTGAGTCTCGTTCGCTGCGCACCTCAGCCAAGGCTTTTCCTCCCCCGTTCGCGGATCCCTGGGCTAGCTTCCGGCAGCCTTCTCTGAGGGTGTCTCGACGGCTGCAGATAAGTTTTGTAAAGTAGCCTGCAACTGCTGGCTGAGGCGCTCGTTGTTCTCTGCCAAGACCAACACCATGGCCGCACAGGCCAGATGCACCCCTGCTCGAAATTCTGCCGAAGACTTGTACTGGATCAGCGCTTCGCTATCCCCTTCCCGCGGGCTCAGGATGAGCTGAACCGACTTTTGGGCCAACTCTGTCAGTTCCCGTTCCGTTAAACCGAGCTGCACCGCTTCTGCCCTCCCTGCTGGCCGACAAACAACCCTCGATCCTGTTCAAGATCGCCACTTTGGTATCCTACCGCGGCCTGGCAGGATCCCCAAGTGAGCGGGCCTTGACAACGCTTGACGGCTCTAGAAAGAGACGGAAAATGCCGGTTAGTATAGGTGCAGCCTGCCTTGGCCTGCGGGCCAGTGGCCGACTTTGATTGGAGAGTCCAAACTCAGGGTTCGGCACTGCTCCGAAGGGGGCTAGTCCTACTTAGCATTTGTCTTGTGTTGTTATTTCGTTGAGAGAGGAAAACTTGACCGTAGAGCGTCCACCTGACCGCTTCCCCCGCAAGCAGCGTGCAGAGCTGCCGGCTATCAACGAGCGCATCCGCTTCCCCAAAATCCGCCTTATCGATACCGACGGCACTCAGTTGGGGATCATGAGCCCGCGCGAAGCCCTGCGCCTGGCAGAAGAAAAAGATCTGGACTTGGTCTTGGTGAGCGAAAAGGCCGACCCGCCCGTCTGCCGCATCATGGACTACGGCAAGTTCAAGTTTGAGAAGGAGAAGAAAGAACGGGAGGCCCGCAAGAAGCAACACACTGCCGAGATCAAGGAAGTGAAGTTTCGCTACAACATCGGCGAGCACGACTACAACGTGCGCCTGCGCAGCGCCCAACAGTTCTTGGGGGATGGAGACAAGGTGAAAGCCACGGTGATGTTCCGCGGTCGTGAGGCCCAGCACGCCGAGTTGGGGGAAGAATTGCTGCACCGCTTGTTCAAAGACTTACAAGAAGTGGCGGAAATGCAGCAGCCCCCCCAAAAGGAAGGGCGAAACATCACGATGATTCTCTCTCCCAAAAAATCGGTCTGAGGAGGGATCCCACCCATGCCCCTTGCCGTTGGGGATCCGGCTCCGGAGTTCACCCTGCCCGATGCCGAGGGCAATCCCATCAGCTTGAGCCAGTTGCGGGGACAGCGGGTGGTGCTCTATTTTTACCCGCGGGACAACACCCCCGGCTGCACCCAAGAAGCCTGCGGCTTTCGGGATGCCTACGCTGACTATCAAGCCCACGGCATCGCCATCTTGGGGGTGAGCGCCGACGATGCCCGTTCCCACCAAAAATTTGCCCAGAAGCTGCAACTGCCCTTCCCCCTGTTGGTGGATGAGGGGGCCAAGGTGGCCAGGGCTTACGGGGTCTATGGGCCGAAAAAGTTCATGGGCAAAGAGTACAACGGCATTCACCGCACCACTTTTGTTATTGATCCGGAGGGGAAGATCGAGGCCGTTATCACCAAGGTCAAGGTGGAAACCCACGCAGCGGAGCTGCTCAAGCAGTTGACCGGCTCTTAAGCTTTCCGGTGGGAGTTCGGCAGACCTGCTGCTGGGCTCGTTGTTCTGGAACCTGAGCCAAGACGGGAACGAAAAGAGCAAAATAAAGATGTAAAGTGCCGGTATTGATTCCTCGTGGGCTAGGGCCGTGTCCCGACGCAGCCGTACCCTCAAGTCGATTCACGATAGCTACCAAATGTTGGGTTTGGCCGGCCAAGGGCAGTACGGGCGTGTATTCTGTGCCCGTCCCCGTCAAGGAGGAGACCTGGTGGCCCTGAAGGAGCTGCCGGCGGAGCGCTTTCCCACCCAAAATCTGCTGCGGGAGCTGCGCCATCTGCTCACCCTCAACCACCCCAACATTACCCGCTGCTACGCCCTCGAACATGCCCGCGAAGGTCGCTACCTGGTGTTGGAGTACTGCGAGGGAGGCACGCTGCGGGAGCTGATCGACCAGGTGGAGCAAGGGCTGTGGCTGCCGGTCAAGCAGGTTTTGGGCTTTGTGGATCAGATTTTGGCCGGGTTAGATCATGCCCACCGGCAGGGGGTGATCCACTGCGATGTCAAGCCCGAGAACATCCTGCTCAAGCCCACGCCCCAGGGCTGGCAACTGAAGCTGACAGACTTTGGCATTGCCCGCCACTCCCAGCCTCTTCCCGATGAGATCAGCGCCACCGGATCCCCTGCCTACATGGCTCCCGAGCGCTTCTACGGTCAGTTTAGCCCTGCCTCGGATCTCTACGCGGTGGGGATCATCCTGCTGGAGCTGTTGACAGGCCGGCGGCCTTTTTCCGGATCCCCCGGCCAGTTGATGCACGCCCACCTCAACCAGCCGTTTGTCTGTCCCGAAGGGATCCCTGCCCCGCTGCGGGAGGTGCTGGAGATAGCCCTACGCAAGTTGCCCTTGCGGCGGTTCCGCACTGCTGCCCAAATGCGGTCGGCTTTGGCGGTGGTTGCCCAAGAGTGGCAAGAGCCGGCCAGTTGTTGGGTTGGCCCTCGCCTGCCCAGATGGCCGCCCCCTGGGGTACAGGTTTGGGATCTGCCGGATCTGGGCTCTGTTGACACTGGCGGGATGGGGTTCCTGGCCGAGCAAAAGTTCTGCATCTGCGAGGATCCCAGCGGCTCCAGATCCCCGCTGCTGTTGCGGGTGACCCCCCAGAGGCTGGAATGGCTGGAGCTCCAGAACCTTGCCCTGGGATCCCCTGCTTTGGCCCGTTTTTCCCTGGACGAGCCAATTCGGGCGGTGCTGCCCTTGAACACCTTCCCGGAAGCCCTGGCCTTCTCCCGAAGCAGCCTTTTGCACCTCAGCCCCAGCCGCATCCGCACCTTGCTCAGCTTTGAGGAGGATTGGCAGGCCACCTGGCTGGCAGAGCGACAGGAGCTGGTCTGGGCCACCGCCCAAGAGTTGGGGGCCGTACAATGGCAGCCGGCCACGTCGACAGGAACACAGCCTTTCCCCGATTCCCGCTGCTATTTTCGTTGGCCTTGGCAGGGATCCCTGTCCCGCTTGCTGGCCCTCTCGGAGCATCTGGTTTTGTTGACAGGTGTGGGGCAGCAGTGGGTGGAGATGAGCCTCTTGCCCTATCCCAAGGGACACCATCCCACTGTCGCGACCGGTTGGTCTCTGCAGACGGGATCCCAGCCCGTTCGCCATCGCCTGCCCTTGGATCCCGAAGGGATGGTGATCAGCCTGGGGGAACGGTTGCTCTTCGCGGCAACAGATGGGGGCAAGGAAGGCCAGCAGGATTTCTGCCCCTATCTCGACTCGGTGCAGGTGAATCCGCTGCGGGTGCGCCGCTGGTTTTTGAAAGGTTGGCCTGTCCAGATGGCCAAGGCTCCTTGGGGAGTGCTGCTGTTGTGTCGAGAGGGCGAGCAATCCACTTCCCTCTGGCTGTACAGTGAAAAAGGGGATCCCTTGGCCCAAGTAGCTGTGCCTAACGGCTCACAGGTGTTGCAGGTGGGCCAAAGGGGCAAGATTTGGCTGCAGGTGCCCAAAGCAGAGAAATCTCACCTGTCTCAGCTTTGGCAATTGGATCTGAACTGCTTGCCGGTGAGTGGACAGCCTTCCCAGGTGATGCTGTGCGACCCAGCGATCTAGAGTTTCGCCAAGGACTCCGTCCCGCTGTCGCGACCGGACTCGGCCAGAACCGCTATCAGCCCTAAGATCAAGTTTGAAGATCAAGTTTGGCCAGATGCCCGGCCAGCTCTGCTGGGCTGTGGACCAGGGGAGTGGTGATCTGTCCAGCCTGTTGGAGAACAAGCATGAGTCAGTATCTGCCGGAACCTGCTGCTGTGGAGGAGGATCCCAGCTTGTTGGTAGAGCGGCTGCGCCGCAAAGAGGGCCGGTGGCTGGATTGGGCCAAGGCCTGTCAAGCTTTGCAACGACAGAAAATGACTCCCCAGGCCATCTTCGAGGCAACCGGGTTTGAGCCCATTCACCAAAACCAGATCATCGTTGCGGCCCAAGTTTACGAAGGGATAGCCAAAGCAGGAGCCAGCCCAGCAGTTCTGGAGCATTTTGCCCACAAAGGTAGCGATATCCTCTACGAGTTGCGCATTCTCTCTCCACAGGATCGGGTTCGGGTGGCGGAATTTATCTTCAGTCGCCATTTGAATGCCGCTGATGCTCATGAGATCGCCCGCGCCGTGAAAAATTATGCCCAGCTCCAACAGCTTCCGGAAGGGTTTACGGATCACCCCGGCGATGCGGTGGCCTATCAAGCCTGGCGGACGGCCCAGCAAACCCGCGATCTGCAGGAGCGAACTCGGGCTATCGGTCGAGCGTTTCAGTATGTCCACAGTGATACAGCCCGCCGACAGGTGGAGCAGCTCTTGTCCACGATTGCCACCAGCTCCCGCCCCCAACGCAGCGTTTTGCCCAAGCTGTCGGTGTTTCGCTTGGAAGAAGATCTGCCGCGCCTGCTGCCGGTGGCCGGCTCCCTGCCTCTTGCAACTGCCGCCTGGGAAGGGATCCCCCCCAGCGAGCCGCAAGGGCCCTTTGGCTGGGTCAACAGCCCGGCGGAGCAGACTTGGATGGCCTTGCCTGCTTGGCCGGTGATTCAAAAGGCCGGGGATCCGGTGATCCTTCAGGTGGAAAACCGGCTTTTGGGATCCCTGTTGGGTTTGCCGGTGCCTGCCGGTGAAGAACAGGATCCGGTTTTGCTAGTGGTCGATCGCGCCGCTCGGGTTTGGGAGGGAGCTCAGATGGCGGGATTTTTCCTGGTGGATCGGGCCGGATCCCTGGCGGTGGAGTGGATAGAAGACTCGCCCTCCTCTCCCCTGTTGGGCCAGGTGCTGATGGCCGTGCGCCCCCCGCGGGTTTTCGATGAGGTGCTGGCTCAGGATCCCTGGCAGTTGGAAGAATAGGCGTTGGGATCCCGCCGTTGTAGCCATTCGTGCTAGTGGTGCAGAGCACCACGCCTGGACTCGCCCCCATGGCCTCAATTGAGCAAGGCCAAGTTATCCCGGTGGACGGCAGTATCAACCCCTTCGTAGCCCAGGATGCGGGGAATCTCGGCGGTTTTTTTGCCCTTAATCTGCCGCAGCTCCTCGGCGCTGTAGTTCACCAGGCCCCGCGCCACCTCCTGGCCGCTGGGATCGCACAGGCGCACGGCAGCCCCCGCCTCAAACTCCCCAGAAATGGCTGTGATCCCTGCCGGCAACAGCGAGCGCCCTTGCTCGCACACCGCTCGTACCGCCCCCTCATCCAAAGTCAAAGATCCCTCGGGGATGAGGCCGTAGGCAATCCATCGCTTGCGGGCGCTGGCGGGCTGAGGAGCCGGATCAAAGCGGGTGCCGATGGCCTCGCCGGCCAGAATTGCCGGGATCTGCTCAGGCCGTTTGCCATTGGTGATCACCACCGTTACCCCTGCAGCTGTAGCAATTTGAGCAGCGGTCAGTTTGGTGGCCATGCCGCCGGTGCCCCAGCCGCTTTTCCCCTGGGCTTCGGCCTTCACCTGTAGCGGGATCCCGGGCAACACCCGCTCAATGGGCTGGGCAGAGGGATCTCGGTTGGGGTCAGCCGAATAGAGCTTGTCCACATCGGTGAGCAGGATAAGCCACTTGGCCTGCACCATGCTGGCCACTAACGCCGAAAGCGAGTCGTTATCGCCGAATTTCAGCTCCTCCACTGCCACCGTGTCGTTTTCATTGACGATGGGAATAACCCCCATCTGCAGCAGTTGGGCAAAAGTGCGATTGGCGTTCACGTAGCGGCTGCGCTCCACCAGATCGCCGCGGGTGAGCAGCACTTGGGCAATTGGCTGGTTCAGAGCCGAGAAGAGGTCATCGTAAAGGCGGATCAACCGCCCCTGTCCCACCGCAGCCACCGCCTGCTTCTCGGCAATAGCCGTCGGTCGTTGCCGCCAGCCAAGGCGAGCACAGCCCACCCCCACCGCCCCAGAGGAGACCAAGATCACCGCATACCCCTGCCTGCGCAGGTGGGTCAGCACCTCCACCAGCGGCCCCAACACCGAAAGACGCAACAAGCCGGTCTGAGTATCTGTCAGGCTGGAGGTGCCGATCTTCACCACCACCGTCACGTCTGTTGTTGCCATCGCCGCTCTCAACCCATCCTCCCACCCCTCTATTCACCATAGCGCCACCATAGCGGAGTCAAGACGCAGCTGTATTGACCAAAAGGCGCGGCAAGCCCCGTCCTTCAGGGCAGGGAA
>NZ_JANSIM010000075.1:0-20094 GCF_047502655.1 Synechococcus sp. R5-12
TGCCCTCACCCCCAGCCCCTCTCCCAGAGGGAGAGGGGAGTTAGTAACCGGAGCGGCGCAGCCGTTGGATAAAAAATCCATCCCGATCCTGCCGGTGGGGCCAGATGAGCAGGGGATCCCCTTCAGCAGCCCAATTGGGGTGGCTGTCGAGAAAGGCTTGAATGATCTCCTCGTTTTCGGCAGGGTGCAGCGTGCAGGTAGCGTACACCAACACCCCGCCCGGCTTAAGCCAACGGGCTGCCACCTGCAGAAGCTGAGCTTGCAGGTGGGCCAATTCAGGGATCCGCTCTGGGGTTTGTCGCCAGCGAGCGTCAGCATGGCGGTGCAGGGTTCCCAAGCCGGAGCAGGGGGCATCCAGCAGTACGCGGTCAGCACTCTGCCAGGGGGGCAAGGGAGGGGGGGGTAAGGACTCCGTCCCGCTGACGCGATCGGCAGCAGCGCTCAGGGATAACAGGTCGATGGCCAGGGAACGAATCGAGGTCAAGCCCAAGCGATGGGCATTTTCCTCTAGGCGCCGCAGACGGTGGGGGTGACGATCCAAAGCCCAAATCTCCCCTCGATCCTGCATGTGTTGGGCTATTTGGGTGGTCTTGCCGCCCGGAGCAGCGCAGCAGTCGATCACCCGCTCTCCCGGCTGGGGATCCAGGCAATGCACCACCTGCTGGGCACTGGCATCTTGAACGCTCCACCAACCCTGGGCAAAGCCGGGCAGGGCCGTGATGTCGCCAGCATGATCCTGAAGTCGCAAGGCACCCGGCACCTCGGAGATGGGGAGGGCAGGGATCCCTGCTTCTGCCAGGGCTTGGATGACCCTGTCTACCTCTGCCCGCAGCGGGTTAACCCGCAGATCTAGGTGGGGCGGTCGGTTGAACCAGGCGCACAACTGCTCGGCTTCTGCTGGCCCCAGCTGCTCCCACCACAGACGCACCAGCCAGTCGGGAAAGCTGTGCCGGATCCCCAAAGCCTGAATTGGGTCGGCTGGCAGAGTGTCCTCGAGGGGCTTGAGGGGATCCTTCTCTGGCTGATCCAACACTTGCCGCTGGTAGGCGCGCAAGATGCCGTTCACCACCCCTGTCAGGGATCCCAGCCCCATCTGGCGGGCCAATTCCACGCTGGTATGGATGGCAGCACTGGCCGGGATCTGATCCAAAAAAGCCAGTTGGTAGAGGCCGAGATGCAAAATCAGTCGCAAATCGGGGGGCTGCTTGTGGGCAGGACGCTGGGCAAAGCAATCGATCAAGGCATCGAGGGTGCGGCGACGGCGGGTAATGCCATACACCAGCTCGCTGACCAGATGCCGGTCGGCGGGGATCAGGCTGCTGTTGGCCAACAAATGCCCCAGAACCAGGTCGGCATAGGCGTTTTGGCGCTCGATTTTCTGCAAGGCCAAGAGGGCCAGTTGACGTGCGTTCATGGTCGCCCCAAAAGGTTTTCCCATTCTCCCCCCTGGGCGATACTGGAGAAGCCCCTAAGGGATCCCAATCATGCCTTACACCAGCGCCTTCTTAGAGGTGATCCCCGCCATCGACCTTCTCCAGGGCCACGCCGTGCGCCTCTACCAGGGGGATTATGCTCAGGCGGAACAGGTGGCCGATGACCCCATCCAGCAGGCCGAAGCTTGGGCGGCACAGGGTGCCCCTCGCCTGCATGTGGTCGATCTGGACGGAGCCAAAAGCGGGGATCCAGTCAACCTGCCCATCATTGAGCGCATTGTCCGCAGCCTGGCCATCCCGGTGCAGGTGGGGGGTGGGATCCGATCCCTTGAACGGGCGCGGCAGTTGCTGGAGCTGGGGGTGGATCGGGTGATCGTTGGCACCCTAGCCGTAGAGGATCCCGACACCCTGGAGGCTATGACCCAAGCCTTCCCCGGTCGGGTTTGGGTGGGGATCGACGCTCGGCAAGGGCAGGTGGCCACCCGCGGCTGGCTGAGCACCACTCCCCTGCGGGCTCCTGAGCTAGTGCAACGGGTGCAAGCCCAAGGAGCTGCCGGGATCATCTATACCGACATTAGCCGGGATGGCACCCTGGCCGGGCCCAATTTAGAACAGCTGCGCCAGATCCTAGCCGTCTCTCAAGTGCCTGTAATTGCTTCGGGAGGGATCGGCTCGCTGACCGATTTGCTGGCTTTGTTGAGCTTGCCCCGTTTGACAGGGGCCATTTTGGGCAAGGCCCTCTACTCAGGGGCGATCTCCTTGCAGGAAGCTTTGCGAGCAGTGGGGCCGGGCCGTTGGCAGGATCTGCCGCCGGAAACCGGATCCCAGTGGGCCTAGATGTCCACCTCGACGCCGAGCGGAAAGCAGCCTCAGCAATGCCATACTGGGCAAAATCGACAGGCAACTGCATGCAACCAACACTGGCCATCGGTGAAGGTTTTCCAAGACATTTTTGTTTTTTTGTTTTTCAGGTCATGTCCTTTCCCGCACTTCGCCCTGCTGTTCGAGCTTTACAACCCGAGTTGGTGACCTGGCGCCGCCACATCCACAAGTATCCCGAGCTAGGCTTCCAGGAGAAGCAAACCGCTGCTTACATCAGCCAGCGCCTGAAAAGTTGGGGGATCCCTCACCAGACCGGCATTGCCCACACCGGCATCGTGGCCACCATTGAGGGAGAGCAGCCGGGGCCGGTTTTGGCGCTGCGGGCCGATATGGATGCCCTGCCCATTCATGAGGCCAATGAAGTCGAGTACCGCTCCGCCATCCCCAACGTCATGCACGCCTGTGGCCACGACGGCCATACGGCCATTGCTATGGGCACCGCCAAGCTGCTGCAACAGCACCGTCAACACCTCAAGGGCACGGTCAAGGTCATTTTTCAACCTGCCGAAGAAGGCCCCGGCGGAGCCAAGCCCATGCTGGAGGCGGGGGTTCTGAAAAACCCGGATGTGGAAGCCATCCTCGGCCTACACCTGTGGAATAATCGCCCTCTGGGCACTATTGGCGTGAAAAGTGGCCCCTTGATGGCCTTTGCCGACCGCTTTCAGATTCAGGTGATCGGGCGAGGCGGACATGCTGCCCTTCCCCAACAAACAGTGGATGCCATTGTGGTGGGATCCCACATTGTCAATGCTTTGCAGACCATCGTCTCCCGCAGTGTGGATCCGCTGCAGCCGGCGGTGGTGACGGTGGGCCGCTTCCGGGCCGGCGATGCCTTCAACGTTATCGCCCCAAGCGCAGAAATTTGGGGTACTGTGCGCAGTTTTCACCCTGAAGTGGCCGATTTGATCCCAAAGCGCATGGAAGAAATCGTTGCCGGCATTTGCCAAGCCTACGGAGCCACCTATGAGTTTCGATTCGAGCGGGGCTATCCGGCGGTTTGCAACGATCCTGCTATGGTAGCGCTGGTGGAACAAGCTGCCCGCCAGGTGTTTGGCTCAGAGGCGAGGATCATCCCAGAAATGACCATGGGCGGCGAGGACGTCTCCTTTTTTCTCAACGAGGTGCCCGGCTGCTACTTTTTTTTGGGATCCGCCAACCCCGCCAAGGGACTGGACTATCCCCATCACCATCCCCGCTTTGATTTTGATGAAGCTGCCCTTGGCCTTGGCGTGGAGCTCTTCCTGCGCTGCATTGAGAACTACACCGGGCAAGCCTTGAGTTAGCGGGAAACCTCGGCTAGGGCCTGAGCAAGTCAGCGGATCCGCTGCCGGGAAGCAGCAAGGGCTTCATAGGTTCTGGGGTGGGACGGGTAGGGGCAGGATCCCCGTCGGTGGGAATGTAGAGGGGCGTTGGGTTGGGATCCCCACCGAAGGCCAGCACAAGGGCTTCCAGCAGGGCCTGTCGCTGTTGCCGGTTCAGGGATTGTACAACGGCTTTGTCTTGGGCGTAGGGGTTGACCGTGAGGCGGTCGGCACCGGGATACCGTTGGGCGATGATTGGCTCATTGGCATCAAAATAGTCCGCCAGCGTCAGTTGCCAGTCAAAGCGGTCGGTGGGGGAGCGACCAGCCACCTGCAGATGGTAAACCATCATCCGCCGCACCAAGGTATCTTCCTCAGGCGTAGGGCCGCCGTCATTGGGGTTAATGGGGGTGTAGACGTTTTCCAGCGGCAGATCCGGCAATGCCTCGTACACCCGCCGCGCCGCTTCGGGGATCAGCCGCAACTGAGCATAGGCAGGCCCGGATCCCAGTAGAACCGCAACGGCAATGCCCAGCAAACCTGGCAAAAGGGCTTGTTTCCTCATCCTGCTCGCCCCAAAACTTGTTTCTGTAAAATGAATTGTATTGCAATCAAGCAGTGGTTTCGGATTGTAGATTTGGCAGATTCAGCGATTGAGATCAGGCCACAGTTGGAGTTTTGGGCCATTGCTAATCAATGCTGAGTCCGTCCACCACCTGAGGTTGAGGACGCGGTTTGAGAGGGGCTGACTGAGCCAAGCGATCCCGTTGGTGGTGCTCTTGGGAATGCCTTTGCCAGAGGCCGAGAATATCCAACGTTTCGCCGCCATGCTGCGTATAACGCTTCCGCACTTTACATAACACGGGGGTATTGACGCACACACCGGAGACGATCACCTGACCTTTGCTCAAGGCGGGCAATTCCTGTAACAGATCCCGTCCGGCAGCTTCAACACTGTGACGCAGATTTTCTTGATCGGAAGGGTTGACAATTCGCATCAAAAATTGGCTCATGCATTGAGACAGAATATCCGAGTCCAACTTGCCAGGGCGTTGCGTGATCAGCCCTACTCCCAGTCCAAACTTGCGTCCTTCGCTGAGGATGGTGCGCAGCACCTGTTTGCAACGGGAAGGCTCGTGGGCAGGGGCAAACCGATGGGCCTCTTCCAGCAAAATAAAGACGGGATAAGGCAAGTAATTTTCGTCCCCCGGCTGGATCTTGCCTTTGTGGGTATTGATGCGAGCATAGTTGGCCTGGCGCAAGATGGCAGCAGCGATCACCTGCTGTTCTTCTTGGCTGATCTCATGCATTTGCAGGATGGTTACCTGCCCCGGCTCAAACAAGTCTTTGGGGGCCAGATGTTCTACATTGCTGAAATAAGGAGAGCGGTCGATCTGTTCTAATTTCCACTCCAAAGCGGCGGCTGAGGATCCTTGGGATCCATCCTCTGCGGAATCAGCCTCGTTTACGGCATCGATTAAATCCTGAATCGTCCAGCGGAGTGGGTTAAATTGAGTTGTTCTGCGGAAGGCTTTTTCCAGAAAAGATTTTTGCCGATCGCTGGTTTCCGGCAGCAGGGTCAGAATATCAAAGAAGTTAAGAGAAGATACACGAATCTTAATTTCCTGCGGTGAAAGAACCTTGACTTTGGGTCGGTATCCATCTTCCCCAAAAAACTTGGGGTGGGACTGCATTTCTGCCAGCGTGTGGTATTCCCCGTGGGGATCGAAAATGAGGACGGCAGCTCGGTTTTTGGGCAAAAGCAGCTCTTCAATCAAAACCCCTGCTGTATAAGATTTGCCGGATCCTGTCCCCGCCAAAATGGCCAGATGGGTGCTGACCATTTCCTTGACGTCCAGTACTACGGGCACTGCTCCCTCATCGCGCAACAACAGGCTGCCCAAGTGAGCACCCCCAATGGCTGTTTCATCTCGTTTGTTCAAAATTGATTTCAGCAGACGATTGGAGGCCAGAAAAACCTTGGCACCGGGATCCGGAGCGCGGCGGGGGTTAATAAAGCCCATCTTCTGATTGAAATAGCCGATGACCTCGACGGTAACCGCATAGATTTCCGGATTGGGATGGGTGAAGCCCACCAGAGCCACAATGGTGCTGGGATCGATTTCGGTATCGGCAAAGATGCGATCGGGAATGTGATCGAGGAGTTGAACCTGGCTAATTTTGCCCAAGATTTGCAGGGTTTGCGATTGGGGATCCTGGACTTCGTAATAGACGAAATCGCCCACCTTTACCGCTTGGGTATTGGAAGTGATGAAAATATATTGGTTGGAGGTTTCTCCAGGCCCTTTGACAGTGCCAATTACCTCTGGAGAGTCCTCAGTTGGAGAGAGGTTGGCTTCTGGGTAGTGGCCATTGACGGTGATTTTTTGGGGCATCAGCGCATCGCTCCTACAGTCATTTTCCAGGCCAGCTCTTTGCTTAAGATTTGCAGGGCTCGCCGTTGGGCTGGATCGGCAAACATCGGCGTAATGTCATTCAAGACTTGGTAGATTAAATGATTGGCAAAGTTGCCGCCACTACTCAGCAGCAAACCATAGTAGGAAAATTGGGTTTGACCTTGAGGATCCTGGTGAAAGCGCAGGATCTCTTCCCGGCTCATGCGAAAAACCGGCGTGTTTACAGGCACCACCACGCGTGGGATCCCTTGCCGGCCACAGCGGCGCTCTTCATCCAAGGCCCCGATTAAGACCACCGAGAGTAGCGTGCGCACCTCATTCTGCAGATCGGGGGAAAAATAGGGATCCGGCTGGCTGGAAAGGCGCGGCCCAGAATTGAGGAACATCGGATTCAGGAGTTGGGTATTGTAAACCAGACCTACAGCCCAGTGTCGCCGGTCGCTTTCTAGCTTGACAAAGCTGCCGAAGCCATAGTCATCAGGAGTCGGCGGATTTTTGACTTCTAAAGCATCGTCCACCTGCACCACATAATCACAGTGATTGTTGGAGCGAACTACCTTTCCCAATCTCATCGAACTCGTCTCCGTTGTAGTTTACTCACCGTTTTCCGAGATAGCCTCAGGTTCAGCTTCTCGCGAGCGGCCCAATCTTGCATGAGGCGTAAGAAAAGGTTGCGATCCTCATTGCGAATAACGGCTATTTGATCGGCTGTCTCCAGCACATAAGGATAACCTCGCCCAATCACCACCTCACAGCGAACCAGATCCACCAACCAGTCCAACAGTCCTGCCTCATAAACCCAAACGGGTATTTCCAAGCGGGCCGGAAAGTTGTCATTGGTGCGCAGGTAAACAAACCCCACTCGCTCCCGCATTTCTTGGTAGGAGTTGAGGATCCCATCTTGGGGGTTGAGGCTGCCGCCGCGGGCACAGATGAAAAAAGGCGTACGATCCCCCCACTCCAACCAGGGGCTGAGCAGTTGCGCATCGTGAAGCTGTGGAGCTTCGGGTAGGTCAAAACAATGCTTGAGCAACGTCACCAGATCGGAAGTGTAGGTGGTGTCTATGTAGGCCACGATGGGGATCCGGCTTTGCTCGCTGGCCCGCAGAAGCTGGAGCAAACACTGCACATAAAAGTCTTGGCTTTCTGGCTCAAAGACTTCGGCAAAAGTAGCCACCAGCGCCCCGTCCAAAAAGGCCAATTTTCGGGATCCCGGTTGAGATTTTTGAATGTATTCTACAAGTCTCTCGATTTCCATTTGAAAGCGGCGCATGTTAACCATTCGCTCTTTCGGTTCGCCGCTGCTGTCGGATCCCAGGTCCCTTGGAGTCAATACATCCACTTGGATGTCTTTTTCGTACAAGCCTGCTGCGCAGTGATAATTTTCATACCAGCCGATTTGCACCAGCGCCACCGGTATTGACAGATCTTTGCTGGGATAAATCTGGGATCCATCTACGGCAAAGGTGGGAATATTTTCAATGACCGACTTCGCCCAATCGCGGCTTTCTTCGTAATTGGCCCATTCCTGCTCAAAAGGGATCCTCCAATTGGAGTAGCGATCCCACTCCGCAGTAGGTAAAGCGCCTGGGAAAGGGAATGGAGCTATTTTTTCGGCAATCTCTAAGCTCGACCACTGGCGCAAGCTTTCCATAGCCTGCTTATAGTATTCTCTGCGCTCCGACAGCCTTTGATCAAAAGTGGCAAAGGCCTCCCGCTTTTGCTGCAACACTGCCAGGATCCGGTCGGCTCTAAACACCATAGGCGGGATCCCTCCCTACCGACTTGGATCCGGAGTGCCTTTCCACCCGAATAACATTTTCTGTCATTTGCTCAAAGGTATCGTCGTGGCTGATGACAAACAGCTGCTCAAAAGATCGCAGGTTGGTAATAGCCTCTGCCAGCCGCTGTCGCCGTTGGGTATCCATATTGGTGGTGGGCTCATCGAAAAAGGCAATATTTAGTTGTCCCAACACCTTGAGTAAAGCCAAGCGCACTGCCAAGGCCGCCGACATTTGCTCTCCCCCGGAAAGGCTGGCAAACCGTCGTTTGGGGCTGCCGGCTTCTTGAACGCGGATCTCATAATCGGCTTCCCAGGTCAGGGTGACGTTGGGACGGTTGAGAATTTCTCGGAAGAGGTGATCGGCAGTATGGTTGATCTGCTGCAGGTAGTATTGGGTAATTTGAGGGCCGGCTTTTCTATAGGTATCTCGGCTAAACTTGATAAAGCGGTGCAGGCGTTCTTTCTCAGTTTTTTCTGCCTCGACTTGCTTTAAGCTTGCCTTGGTCTGTTCCAATTGCCGCAACTTTTCCTCAATTTTGCTCAGTTGAGGAGCTAGGCTCTCCAGTCGGGCCTGGGCTTCGGCTTTTTGAATTTCGGTGGCCTGCAGAAGGGATCGAAGATGCTCATGCTCCTGCGGTCGATACAGAGCAGCTAAGGGATCCCGTGCTGCGCGAAGTTGGGAAAGCTGAGTTTGCAGTTGCTGCCGCTGGGCGTTTAGCTCGGCCAGTTCCTGTTCCCGTTGGGGAAGCAATTGGGCAATGGGTTCTGCCTGCAGATAGCGCTCGTGATCTAAACGGTATCGTTCGCGTTCTTCCTGCAGGGATCCCAGCTCTCGATCCAGATGCTCCGTTTGGCATAGGGCCTCCTCGATAGGGTTGAGTGCGGCCTGTAAATCCTGAAGCTGCTGCAGGCAGTCGGCCTGCATTTGTAAATACTGCTTTTCCTGTTTTAGCTCTGCTTTGAGCCGTTCGGCTTGACTTCTGGGATCCCCCAGTGCCCTTAGGGTTTCGGCGGCTTTTGCAATTTGGGCTTGCAGGTTATCTTTGGATCCCTCTGTTTGTTCCCAGCGGTCGATCTGGGCTTGTTTTTCTTGCTTGGCTTTCTGGATTTGATCTAGGGCCAACTGGGCCGCTTGGAGTTCATCTTGCCGTCGGGGCAAACTTTGGGCAAGAGGCTGCATGCGGATAAAGGTCTCGTAGTTGTTGCGGTGCCGGCCTTGTTCTTCCCGCAAAGCTGCAATTCTTTCATCCAGATCTGAAAGCGGTTGCAGCTGCTCTTCTAGGGCTTGTATCTGCTGTTGGAGTTGCTGAACATGGGCCGCTATTTGTTGATATTCTTGCTCAACCCTAGACTTGCGGCTGAGATCTCTTTCCAAGCGCTGGATTTGCCCTCTGGGATCCCCCAGTTCTTGCAGCGCCTGGCCAATTTCCTGTTGTTGCCGAAGGAAGGTGGGCTCAGCCTCAAGATCCCAGTGAAGATCATCAATTCTGCTTTGTCGTTCGGCCTGCAACTGCAGCAGTTGCTGAATTTGGGCTTGTAAATCGGGTATTTGTGCGGTTAGGCCGAGCAAGGGTTGCAAAGTCCTGAGTTGTTTTTGGATGTTGGACAACTGCTGACGAAGTTGGGGCTCGGAAGTTTGGGGAGCCAGATCCTGCAAAATCTGATGGATGGACTGGAGCAACTGTTGGCTGAGTGCTGAAGATCGAGTGAGTACCTCTGGGATCCGCTGCCACAGAGATTGAAGTTGGGGATAGTTGTGTCGCTGCGCTTCCAATTCGTCCAGAAGTTGCCGGATGCTGTGATGGTGTTGAGCCAATTGATCCGAGCCCTGCTCAAAAAGGGCTTGTAGCTCCTGTTGAAATTGACGAGCTGCGGCAATGCGGCTGAGCTGAGTTTGCAATCGCTCCTGTTGAGTTTCGAGCGCAGGAATGGCGGCTACCCGATCCAAATCCGCCTGCCGTTGTCTCAGTTGGAGCTGCAGTTGTTGCAATTGGACTTGGCCTTGTTCCTGCTCCGTTTCCCGTTGTTTGAGTTCAAGGCGCAGAGCCTGAAAGGAAGCCAACTTCTCGCCAAGTTGGGAGTGGCGCTGCTCCAGGGAGGCCTGCCGTTCACACAGGGGTTGCAGCTCAAGTTTTTCCGCCTCCATTTTTTGGAAGATCTGGAGTTGTTGCTGATATTCGGATCCCTGCAGCTCCAATCGATGCAGTTGATGTTGCAAAGTTTCCCGTTGAGCCAGTAAAGTTTGTCGGGTTCGCCGCAGCGCTTCCTGCTCTGCAATGAGGGTTTCCAACTGCAAATAACGGTTGTAGGTCAATTGATGCTGCCGACATATGGCCTGGGCCTGTTCAGCTTCTTGCACTCGGCTTTGTAGCAGTTGACAGCGCTCGGCGTGGGCTGTCCATTCTGCCTGGATCTGTTCCCATTCGCGGTGCAGGTGTAGCAACGTGTTGAGCTGTTGAGTCCAATAGGTCTGCTGACGCTCTAGCTCCTCTTGGGCCTGAATTTGCGGGGTTAGCTCCTCTAGCTCCTGCTTCCAGCGCTGCTGTTGGCTTAACTTTTCTTGAAGTCTTGCCAATTGGTTTTCGATATGCTGCTTTTGCGAGAGCAAAGCATCCCGCTGTTTCAGCCACTCCAAGCGTTGCTGTTGCTGTTTTTCCAGCTCCCGCAAGCGAGCTTCTGTGGCCAAAAAATGCTGAGATCCCTCCCAGTATTGCTGTTGCTGCGCTTGAGCTTGCCTGGCCTCTGCCCATAACTTTTCTGCCTGCTCAAGAGATACCTGAAGCAGGGATCCCTTTTGCTCCAGTTGGGCAATCTGGTGATCTAAAGTTTGGATTTGCTCAAGCCATTTCTCCAGTCGCTCGATCTCAAGCTTAACCTGATCCAGAGTGTGGATCGATTGACTCAAGCGCTCTTGCCAATAACTCAGTTCTTGTTGGATTTTCTGCCGCTCTGCTTGCAGCGGATCCCACTCCTGTAGCTGTTGGCGGAGCAATTCAATTTGATGATTAATGGCCTGAATCTGCGCCTCGCTGTATTTTTCGACCGCCAACAGGTCTTTGGCTACCTGCTGGTACTCTTCCACCTTTAAGATGCGATCGAAAACTTCTTTGCGATCTCGACCGGTTTTGAGAAAGTCTGCCGTGAAAGTCCCTTGGGGCACCCCAATCGTTGTGGCAAAGAGCCGCGCCAGGTCGGTACCGGCAGGTACGCCCAAATGTTGCCTCAGCCACGGCAGCACATCGGACTTGCGCTCATACTCTAGGCGCTGCTTCAGCTGGGGATCAAAGAGACGATATCCCTGCGTTACGCTGCGGCGAACATCGTAGGTGCGCTGATCCCATTGGGAGATAAATTGCACAGTCACCACTGCGTCGTTGGCCCCGGAGCGAATGATTTCTTCTTGGCTGTAGGGGCAGTAGTCGAACAAAACCCAGGCAATGGCTTCCAAAATGCTGGTCTTGCCCGCTCCGTTTTCTCCGCAAATGGCGTTAATACCTGGCTCAAACGTGAAGACGGCATCCTCATGAGATTTGAAGTTTTGTAAAGCGAGAGAGAGGATCCGCATAATCAGTCTTCTGCTCCCCAAAAAGCTCCCTTTAGGTGAGCATACACTTCCGATTCTCCTTGCCCATCCAAAACCTTTTCTTTAAGATCCAGAAGCAGCCGCGCTAGCTCTTCACTGCGTTTGCGGTAGTGGGCATGGCTGCTCAGCAGATCCCTGTAGATTTTCTCTTCGATTTGTAGCCTCTGCCCCTCTTCTTCCAAGGAAAGGGCAGCCGACCCGAGCTCTAAAGTATTGGCCTCAAAACGAAACAGAACCAGCAAGGCGCCGGTAAGCTGCTGAATTTGACACTGTAGGGCGCGGCTATCCAGCTCATGCTTGGCGAACCCCACCTGTCCCACCAGCCGCAACTCCACCATCGGCTCCATCTCACTTTCCTGAAAACGGGATCCCTTAGCCAAGGCAATGGCTGCTGCGGCAATCTGTTCGGGGGTTTCTCTGCCCTTGGCCTCCAGATAGAGCCGGCGGCGGGGCCGCTGATGGTAATCCTGCACCAACTCCGCTTGGGGTGGGCCATCTCCCCAGCGGACGCGATAGGCCCCCCGTTGGAAGTCCCATTCGGCAGTGCTGTTGGCCTCCAGGGATCCCGGGTTGAAGATCCACCCCCCCTCGGAATAGCTTTTGTGAATGTGTCCCAAGGCCAGGTAGCCCACTCCCGCCTCCCGCAAGGGCAACAGATCCCGGTAGCGCAAAGCGCCTTGGTAACGGGCAATTTGGCCTTCTAGACCGTGGTGGAACATCAACACCACCCGTTCTGGGCCGGGGGGCAACCGTCGAATGGCCGCCGCCAACTGCTCAATCGACCTGGGAGCTGCCGATCCGTACCACTGGGATCCAATCACCCGCACCCCACAGGGCAGGTCTAGGTAGCCCCCCCGCCCACCCGCCCAGGGACGCAACTCCAGGCCCTCTTCCCCTGCTTCCGGCTCCAGCAGGATCAACTCCCCGTGATCGGCTAAGTACCTCAGCCAACTGGTTTTCACGCCATAGGGACGGTTGTCGTGGTTGCCCTCGATGGCCAACACCGGGATCCCGGCCTGTTGCAGCTCCCGCAAGACGATCTGGGCTTGGTTGAGAACGCCGGGCTGAATCTGCCGATGCTCGAACAGATCTCCGGCGATGAGCACAAAGTTCACCGGATCCTGAATGGCATAGCGCCGGACAACATCCCGAAAAGCCAAAAAGAAGTCCTTGCTCCGCTCCGGGCTGTCGTAGCGGTCATAGCCCAGATGCACATCGGCCAGGTGTAAAAATGTGCAGGTTGAGCAGGCCATCCCCAGAGCACCTCGGCAAATTGTCCACAGTTTAGCAAACCCATCTTGTTCCCTACCCAAGATATAGGGATCCCTTCCTCTTAATCATCGGGTTCGCCCCGGCTATCTCCACTAGGGGTAGGTGCCGGCTGAGGATCTGAAATGGGCAGCTGCCCTGCCATCCAGAACGGCGAGAGTTCCCTAAGTGGAATTGATCAAATCCGCAATATTGTGCTTCATCTTGTTGCAAATGTTATCGAGGGGCAGATCATTGGGATCCCGGCCGAAGGGGTTTTCAATTTCGATGCCGATCTCTTCAACGCCAAACAACATAAAGCTCAGCCATCCCACAATGGGGCCGGTCATCCAACCCAAACCTTCCACCATCTGAAACGGCAAAGATAAACAGTAGAGCAATAACAACTGCTTCAAGTGCAGGGCATAAGCCATCGGCATTGGGGTCATGAGAATGCGCTCGCAAGCCCCCAGCGCATCCACCATGCTGTTGAGCCGCTCCACCATGATCGTGAGCTGGTAGACCTCAACGCGGCCCTTTTGGTATTGGCGCTGCAGATAATCTCCAATCCAAAAGGCAATTTGCAAGGGGGGGTGTTTGAGGCTTTGGAGACGTTGCAACTGCTCCGGGCTGAGCAGGGGCTGAATCTCATCCAGCAGAGGTTCCTGGCGCAGGTGCTGCTTCATGGCCATGGCAAAAGCGGGCAATAGATATAGAGTTTGGATCTTCTCTTCCCGGTCGCCGGGCTGCTTTTCTTCAATGGCTACCCAAATCAAGCGGGCCAAATTGCGCACGTCATTCACCACGGATCCCCAGGCTTTCCGCCCCTCCCAGAACCGTTCGTAGGCGGTGTTTGTCCGAAACACCAGCATCAAACCCAAAACGATGTTGGGCACAAACGCCACCAACGACGACAGCGCCAGGGGCAGCCCCAGCTTATACAGAACCGAAACCAGCACCCCGGCCAAGCCGCAGATAAAGGCGCGGGGAAGCACTGCCGGTACAACCGATCCTTGCAACTGCAGGGCCAGTCGAAACCAACGCAGCCCCTCTCCTGCAAGATACTTGCGAAGAACCATAGTGCAGCGTCGGCAAGCTTGCCCTCTAATCCTACAGCCTGCCGCCCAAGAGGGGATCCCTTGCCCGACCATCCTGAAAAGCGACGAGGGTAGCCTGTTAGAGATTTTTCAGTTCGAGATTCTGTAAATGTCAAGCAATGCCCAGGCAAACTTCACGAACAACTTCCAGAACCCGAAGGTACTGTGGTACACTCTCAGCCAAGCAACAAATTCAACGCCGTTCTGCGATACCTCGACATGGCTGGAGTCCTCAAGCTCGACATTCAGGAATCGGCTGAAGAGCTCAAATCCCTACTAAGCAAGCAGTCTACACCGACCGGGAAGGAGCGGGTTCAAGCTCTTTACCTGCTCAAGATTGGGAAAGTCAAGACGATGACAGGCTTGGCTGAAATTCTGGGGCGGGACATCTCAACGATTTTTCGATGGTTTCAACGCTACAAGGCCAGGGGGCTAGAGGGCATGTTGACGGTGCCCCGCAACCAAGGGCGCAAACCCCTCATCCCCAAGCCGGTTTTGGAAATCCTCAAGCAGGAGCTGCATCAGCCTGGCCGATTCCGTACCTACAGCGACATTCGCGAATGGCTGCGGGAAACGCACGGTGTGGATGCCTCCTATAAGGTCGTTCACGAAACGGTTCGCTACCGTCTTAAGGTGCGCTTGCGGGGATCCCATGCTAAGCGGCGCAAAAGCGGGAGACAAGCCCCCCAGTTATCCCCCAATCTCTCCTGATCATGGCTGGGCGGCAGGGATCCAGAAACTGCTCTGCAGCAGAGGCGGGCCTGTGGGGGATTCGCTTCCTCCTGCCGGTTCAAGGGTGACGAGAAGGCGGGTCGGCTGCTCAGAATGGATGGGTTGACTGAGCCACTGCAGGGATCCTTCCCCGTTGACGGCAAAAGTGCCGGCGTTTTCCAGCAGTCGTCCCCCTCCCTGGACATCCGACTCCAGCCACAGTTGATAGGTGCTCCCTGGGGGGGCGGGAGCCATCTCCGAGGCCAAGAGCAGCACCTGCTTGGCATGGGGCGACCAGAGGGCTTGCACCAACAGGGGAGTGCTGAAGCTGGGATCCCGCAGCAGGGTTCGCTGCACTTGCGGCTGTCGTTGCCACTCTTGATAGAGCTGTTGAAGCGCCGCTGACTCTCCCTCGATGGGGGATCCCCACTGCCAGCGCAGCCGCCAGTAGGCCGCTGTTATGGCTACCGCGTAGATCCCCAGCACTGCCAGGCTGCCCCAAAGGAGACGTCGCGGCCCCAGAGGGGCTGAGGTTTGAATGGAGAGGGGGGCAGGTAGCCAAGCCCAACGCCGCAGCCGTTCCCTAGCCTGAAAGGCTGTCAACTCGTAGAGCCACAGAGCCACCGAGCGATCCCGCTGCAGGTCAAAGGCATTGGCGTGTTTCCAGCAGAACTCGAACACCTGCCGCACCACCTCTTCCGCCTGGTGAGGTTGCTTGAGAATGGCCAAGGCAATATCCAGCAGGCGCTTCTGATAGCGATCCTTGAGCAAAAAGTGGCTGCGGCGATCCCGCAGTTGGATCTGGCGCATTAACTGGAAATCGGTCAGCTCAGCCATACACCTCTGGGGCATCCGATGAGCCTATCCGGGCTGATTTTGGCTCAGCCGGTAGCGCCGGGCCGGGAAACTTTCCAGAACTATACACTAGCCCTGGATCTGGCTCCCTTGCGAGCTGACTTTACTTCTGATCGAAGCCGGCTTGGATCCCCCCTCTCAACAGTTCCGGCAGCAGGCCCCTTGCAGGAGTTGGGATCCCACCCCTCTCCGCGACCCTCAGGCGGCATCCTTCTCCACCACCTTCTCCACCTTTTCCGTGCCGGCAGGCTCGTCATCGCTGCTGGGGTTGTTCATCTCTTGTTTGAAACTCCGCAACGCTTTGCCAAAGGCGCTGCCCAACTCCGGTAGCTTCTTGGGGCCAAACACGACCACCGCGATCACCCCAATCACGGCCAGCTCTGGCAGGCCCATGCCGAAGATGCTCACGGCCAGGATAGGTTCGCTCGGCAGCAGGATAGTCATAAGTCCCCAAACCCTGAAAGGTAGAACAGACGGATCAACCCAGATTCTAAGGGGTCAATCCATCCCACTCTAACAAGTTCTTCTCCCATGCAGAAAGGGATCCTTTGGCAAGGACTTCTCCCAGCCTACCCCCGGCCTACTCAAGACATAGGATGGTGCTATCCCTTGCCCGATGTTTTTGTTCAGAACAAGCCATGCCTGTCCCCTACGATATTGTGGTCATCGGCGCCGGTGCAGCGGGTTTGGTGGTGGCCAGCGCTGCTGCCCAACTGAAGGCCAAGGTGCTGCTGGTGGAAGGCAGCGACCGCCTGGGCGGAGATTGTCTCTGGTATGGCTGTGTGCCCAGCAAAGCCCTTCTTCACGTGGCCCATACCGTCCATCGGATGCGCCAGGCGATTGCTGCCGGTTGGGTGACTCTCCCCGGCCCAGCAGGGATCGCGGTGGATTACCTCAAGGTGTACGAACACATTCGCTCTGCCCAGAGCTACATCGCCAACCACGCCGATTCGCCGGATCGCTTCCGCCAACTGGGGGTGGAACTGGTGTTTGCCAAGGGCCGCTTTGTGGATGGGCGCACCTTTGAGGTGGCAGGACGGCAGGTACAGGCGCGGGCTTTTGTCATCGCCACCGGATCCCGTCCTTGGGTTCCCCCCTTGCCGGGCTTGGCCGAGGCGGGCTATCTGACCAACGAATCGATCTTTGACTTGACCCGCTTGCCCAAATCGGTGGCGGTGATAGGGGCGGGGCCGGTAGGCTGCGAGTTGAGCCAAGCTCTGGCCCGTCTGGGATCCGAGGTGACCCTCATTGCCAGCCGCGAGCGCATCTTGCCCAAGGAGGATCCCGAAGCCGCCCAGGTGGTGCAGCAACAGTTGACCCAAGATGGGATCCGCATCCTCACCCGGGTACGCGCCACAGCAGTCGGCCAAGAGCAGGGGGCAAAGCTGCTTTACCTAAAGGCCAATTCCGGGGCAGGCACCGCCGCTGCAGGTGATCAAGTGATCCGTGCAGAAGAGATTTTGGTGGCCGCCGGTCGGATCCCGAACGTGGAAGGGCTGGGTCTAGAAGCCGCCGGCGTGCAGTACACCCCCCAAGGGATCCAGGTAAATGCCAAGCTGCAAACCCGCAATCCCCGCATCTACGCCTGTGGGGATGTCATCGGCGGGCCGCAATTTACCCATGTGGCGGCCTACGAAGCGGCAGTGGCCCTGGTCAATGCCCTGTTTTTCCCCCTCAGCCAAGCGCGTTATCGCGTCATTCCCTGGGCCATCTTCACCGAGCCGGAGCTGGCCCGTGTGGGCCTCACCGAAAGCGAAGCCCGGCAGCAATACGGCAAGGATGTGGTGGTGCTCAAACAGGAGTTTGCCGATGTGGATCGGGCCCAGGCAGAAGCCGCCCCCCTGGGCTTTGCCAAATTGATCTGTCGACGCAACGGCCAGATTTTGGGGGCGCACCTGGTGGGATCCCAGGCGGGAGAGCTGATTCATGAAGTGGTTTTGGCCATGAGCCGGCGGCTGCCCGTCTCTGCCCTGGCCGGGATCCACATCTACCCCACCCGCTCGGAGGTGAACGCCAAGGCGGCCCTGCAGCACCGCAGGCAACAATTGGCCACCAACCCCCGCCTGCAGAACTTCTTGCAGGGATTCTTTGCCTGGAGGCGGGCCTGGAGCTGACAGCGCAAACTGGGGGTCGGCCACCGCTAGACTAGAATGGTCATTTACTGAGGGTTCCCGATGGGCTTTCTCCTGTCTGCCGAACAAGTGGGTCAGTTTGTTTCCAACCAATGGCAGGATCCCTATGCCGTTTTGGGCCCCCAGCAGATAGAAGAGGCCGGGAAATCCTTTGGGTTGGTGCGCGCCCTTGTGCCCAATGCTCGGCAGGTTTGGCTGGTGGAACGCGCCACCGGACAGGCTTACCCGATGCAGCCGCTGCACCCGGAAACGCTATTCGAGCTGCGCTTTGAGCCGGGAACCCCTCTGCCGGACTATTTTTTGCGGGCCCAACGGGTCTGGGATCCCCAAGGGGAACACTTGGAAGAATGGGAGGATCCCTACCGCTTTCCCTTGGAGAAGGTCAACCACATTGGCGAGCTGGATCGCTACTTGTTCAACGAGGGGAATCACCACCGCATTTACGACAAGCTGGGCGCCCATCTCATCACGGTGGATGGGGTGAAGGGGGTGCATTTCGCCGTCTGGGCTCCCAACGCCCGCAACGTCAGCGTTATCGGCGATTTTAACCACTGGGACGGGCGTCAACACCAGATGAAGCGGCTGGGCGAAAGCGGCATCTGGGCGGTGTTCATCCCCGGCATAGGGCCAGGCGCCATCTACAAGTACGAGGTGAAAACTTCCTGGGGGGATATCTACGAAAAATCGGATCCCTATGGCTTTCAACAGGAGGTGCGCCCCAAAACCGGCTCCATCGTAGCCGACCTCAACACCTACACCTGGCACGACCAAGCCTGGCTAGAAAAACGCGCCGCCACCGATCCCCTGCGCTCGCCGATTTCGGTTTATGAGGTGCATCTGGGATCCTGGATGCACGCCTCGGCTGAAGATCCACCTGCCGAAGGGCAAAGTGTGCTGGTGGACCAAAAGCCCAATACTCGCTTCCTCACCTACCGCGAGCTGGCGGACAAGCTAATCCCCTATGTGAAGGAGCTGGGCTTTACCCACATCGAGCTGTTGCCGGTGGCAGAACACCCCTTCGATGGCTCTTGGGGCTATCAAGTGATTGGCTACTATGCCGTAACATCCCGCTATGGATCCCCGCAAGACTTTATGTATTTTGTCGATCGGGCTCACCAAGCCGGGATCGGCGTGATTGTCGATTGGGTGCCCGGACATTTCCCCAAAGATGGGCATGGGCTGGCTTTTTTCGACGGTACTCACCTGTACGAATACGCCGACCCTCGCAAAGGCGAGCACAAAGGTTGGGGCACTTTGGTCTTTAATTATGGCCGCAACGAGGTGCGCAATTATCTGGTGGCCAATGCCCTTTTTTGGTTCGAGAAATACCACATCGATGGGATCCGGGTGGATGCGGTGGCCTCGATGCTTTATCTGGATTATGACCGCAAAGAGTGGATCCCCAACCCCTACGGCGGGCGGGAACACCTCGAAGCCATCGACTTTTTCCGGCAGCTCAATACCCTCATTTTCAAATACAACCCCGGTGCGCTTTCCATTGCCGAAGAATCTACCGCTTGGCCGATGGTAACTTGGCCGACCCATGTGGGCGGGCTGGGCTTCAACTTGAAGTGGAACATGGGTTGGATGCACGACATGTTGGATTATTTCCACATGGATCCCTGGTTCCGCCAGTTCCATCCCCATTTGGTCACCTTCAGCCTCATGTATGCCTTCAGCGAAAATTACATGCTGGCCTTTTCTCATGATGAGGTGGTGCATGGCAAGAGCCACATGTTGGGCAAAATGCCGGGGGATCATTGGCATAAGTTCGCCAGCCTGCGGGCTTTATACGGCTACATGTTCACCCACCCTGGCAAGAAAACCTTGTTCATGAGCATGGAGTTTGGCCAGTGGAATGAGTGGAACGTTTGGGCAGATCTGGACTGGGGGCTGCTGCAGTATGAACCCCACGCCAAGTTGCGCCACTACGTGGCCAGCCTGAATCACCTGTTGCGCTCCGAACCTGCCCTGTACACCCAAGACACCAAACCGGAGGGGTTCCGCTGGATCGACTGCAGCGATCATCGCGGCATCGTTTCCTTCATCCGCTATGGGGAGGATCCCAGTGAGTGGGTGGTGGTGGTTTGTAACTTCACGCCGGTGGTCTGGCCCAATTACCGCATTGGGGTACCGGAACGAGGTTTTTATCGAGAGCTGCTCAACAGCGATGCTGTGGAGTTTTGGGGCAGCGGGGTAGGCAATTTGGGGGGCAAGTGGACAGACGACTGGGCCTACCACAACTTGCCCTACTCCCTCGAGCTCTGCCTGCCGCAACTTTCTACCTTGGTGCTGAAATGGCAGCCGCCGCAGCCGGTCGAGTCCCAGAATTGACACCCTGCTGGCTTCCTTCCGCCGCACTGGGAGGACGGGTCTGGAGACTTCGTTTTTTGGCCATTTGTAGTCCTTTCAAGCTGGATTGAGACAATCCCCAAGCGCTCCATACCGCTTCCGAGATCACCCCCAGTCCTCTTCCCAGAGGGAGAGGGGAGTTGGGAAGCAATGGGATGGAAATGTTTCATTTCGTTTCATTCTTATTTAAAATGACTGTGGGCGTGGGTGCAGTGTTCTAGTTTGAATCGAAATGACCATAAGGCAGACATAACTGAGTGCTACGGGCAGGTTTTTTCTGAGAGGATTTCAGCAATGGCC
>NZ_JANSIM010000299.1:0-4514 GCF_047502655.1 Synechococcus sp. R5-12
TTCAGTATAGTTGAGCTTATTATTGACTAGAGTCATGCTCCTGCAAAGCTGCTTATACCCGGCGTAGCTATTCGAGGATTTGCGGTGGCCCCATCTGCCATTATCTTCCCAAAATCGGCCTCAGGTTCCATCCTTTCCATGACAGGATGGTAGGGATCCCGCCCCCCGGTGCATCAGATGGTTGCCCAAGCTGCTCCTACTGCCTACGAGGCTCAAACCCAAGCTCTCGCCCAATCTTTGTTGGCTTCTCTTTGGGGAGAGAAGCGATCCCTGCTGGCCCAGTGGCGAGATCAACTGCGCTGGGAGGACAAGCTGCTGGCCTGGGCGATGGAAAACCCCCACTTGCGCACCCAGTTGTTCCGCTTGATTGATGTCTTGCCCAGCTTGAAAAGCAAGGCTGAGGTGGCCCGCCATTTGCAGGAGTATCTCTTGGATCCGGCAGTAGAGTTGCCGGGGATGCTGAAGAGCCTGCTCAACTTCGCAGACCCCGACTCCCTGCCAGGACAGTTGGCTGCCAGCACTCTCACCGCTGCTGTGGAAGCTCTGGCCCGCCGCTATATTGCCGGAGAAACTCTACAGCAAGTCAGCAAAACTCTGGAAGCTTTGCACCGGCAGGGTATGGCTTTCACGCTGGATTTGCTGGGGGAAGCCGTCATCACCGAAGTGGAAGCCCAATCCTATCTGGATCGCTATCTGCAGGTGATGGAGCATTTGGCAAAGATGGTCAAAACCTGGCCACAACCGCAGCCGGTGCCGCAAGTGTCGGTGAAGCTGACAGCCTTCTATTCCCAGTTCGATCCCATCGATCCCCTGGGGGCCAAAACCAAAGTGGGGGAACGGATTCGCGTCCTGTTGCGCCGGGCAGAAGCTCTGGGAGTCGGGATCCATTTCGACATGGAGCAGTACCGCTACAAATCCCTCACCCTGGCCATTTTGCAGGAGCTGCTGCTGGAGCCGGAGTTCCGAGGCCGCACCGACGTTGGCCTGACGCTGCAGGCCTACCTGCGGGATAGCTACACCGATCTGCAAAACCTGATCGCCTGGGCCAAAGAGCGGGGATCCCCGGTGACGGTGCGCTTGGTCAAGGGGGCCTACTGGGATCAAGAGACCATCTTGGCGGCGCAAAAGCACTGGCCGCAGCCGGTTTACAACAGCAAGTCTGCTACCGACGCCAACTTCGAGCGCATGACCCAGCTTTTGTTGGAGCACCACACCCATCTCCACGCCGCCATCGCCAGCCACAATGTGCGCTCTCAGGCCAAAGCCATTGCCATCGCCCAAGCGCTGGAGGTGCCCCAGTCTGCTTTTGAACTGCAGGTGCTCTATGGCATGGCCGATCCCCTGGCCAAGGCCTTGGTGCAGAAGGGACAGCGGGTGCGGGTGTACTGCCCCTACGGGGAGCTGCTGCCGGGTATGGCCTACCTGATCCGGCGTTTGCTGGAAAACACCGCCAACACCTCTTTCCTGCGGCAAAGCGTTCAGGGCTACAACCCCGAGCAGCTGTTGGCCCCGCCGGTCTTGGACGAGGGATCCGTTTTCCAGGCTCCTTCTCTCTCGTTTGCCGCCGCTCCCGATACGGATTTCAGCCAGCCCCAGCAGCGGGATCCCTTTTTTCAGGCATTGGACGAGATCCGGCCTCAACTGGGTCAGAGGGTTCAGCCCTGGATTGCCGGAGAATATCGCCCCACCCAACAAGCCATGCTCTCCCTCAACCCTGCGGATCCTGAACAGGTGGTGGCGGAAATTGGGTTGACCGAGCCGGAACAGGTGGAGCAAGCCTTGGCAGCGGCCCAAGCCAGCTTCCCCAGCTGGAGGCGCACCCCCGTTGCCGTGAGGGCGGGGATCCTGCGGCGGGTGGCGGAGCAAATCGAAGCCCAGCGGGCGGAGCTGGCTGCCTGGATGGTGCTGGAGGTGGGCAAGCCCATTGCCCAGGCCGATGGGGAAGTTTCCGAGGCCATCGATTTTTGCCGCTACTACGCCCAACAGATGGAGGCTCTGGAGCGGGGACGGGAGTGCAACCTGCCCGGCGAAACCAACCATTACCACTACCAGCCCCGCGGTGTGGCGGTGGTAATCGCCCCCTGGAACTTCCCCCTCTCCATCCCCTGTGGCATGACAGCGGCGGCTTTGGTGGCCGGAAACTGCGTGCTCCTCAAACCGGCGGAGCAATCTTCGCTGATCGCCGCCAAACTGGCGGAGTTTATCCTCAAGGCCCTTGCCGAAGCTGGGATCCCGGAGGGTGTCTTTCAATTCCTGCCGGGGGTGGGCGAAGCCATTGGCCCCCTGTTGGTTCAAGACCGGCGGGTGCACCTGATTGCCTTCACCGGATCCCAGGCGGTGGGTTGCCAGATCCTCGCCCAAGCCGCGCAACTGCAGCCGGGCCAGCACCACATCAAACGGGTCATTGCCGAGATGGGGGGCAAAAACGCCATCCTCATCGACGAAAGCGCCGACCTGGATCAGGCGGTCAAAGGAGTGGTCAACTCCGCCTTTGGCTACAGTGGCCAGAAATGCTCCGCCTGCTCGCGGGCGATCGTTTTGCAGTCCATTCACGACCTGTTCTTGGGGCGGCTCATCGAGGCGGTGCGCTCTTTAAATGTGGGGGATCCAGCCCACCCCAGCACCCAAGTTGGCCCGGTCATCGATGCAGAGGCCCAAGCTCGCCTGCAACAGGCCATTCAATCGGCTAAGGCTGATGCCCGCCTCGACCTCAGCCTGCCCGTGCCGGAAAAAGGCTACTTCGTCGGCCCCACTGTGTTCAGCCAGGTGGATCCCCGGTCAGAGCTGGCGCAGCGGGAGCTGTTTGGCCCGGTTTTGGCGGTGATCTCAGCGCCGGACTTTTCTTCTGCTCTGCAGATGGCCAATGCCACCCCCTACGCCCTCACCGGCGGTCTCTACAGCCGCACCCCTTCCCACATTCAACAGGCTCGCCAGGACTTTGCCGTCGGCAACCTCTACATCAACCGCGAGATCACCGGGGCGTTGGTGGAGCGGCAGCCCTTCGGCGGCTTCAAGCTCTCCGGCGTGGGATCCAAAGCCGGCGGCCCCGACTACCTGCTGCAATTTTTAGAGCCGCGCACCGTAACCGAAAACACGCAACGGCAGGGCTTTGCTCCCATCGAGGGATCCTGAGGATAGGGCTTGGGAAAGCTCATTGGACAGGCTTGGCTACATCCCCAACCTTGAAGCCTGCCCCGCTGAGAATGCGTCCCACACTGGAGCTGTCATCCACCTCCGTCAGTTGGACCTGTCCGGCTGGCTCAGTCAATTTGCGCAAGACTGTCCCCGTGGCCGGATCCTTCACCTCGCGGACGACGCGCTCCACAGAAAGAATCAATCCCACCCGATAGCCATCGCGGCTGCCCTTGTTCAGGATCACCTGGTTGCCGTAGACATCCGCCACCAAGGCGTCAACCGTTGGCAGAGAGCGAGGCTGAGCTGCCAAGCGCCCGGCAAAACCGGCCAACTGCTGGGCAATTTGCTCCACCGCTTGTTGGCTTGCCAATACCAACAGCTTCTCTTCGTTGCTGGTGGCGGATCCCCCGCCAAAGCCGGCAACCGTGACCGTGCTATCCGACTGGCTGGCGTTGCCTTTGCCCTCGACCACGGCCAAGATCTCGGCAGTACTGGTGCTCACCAAGCGGGCATTCAGCTGCACGTTGGCATCGGCATCCACTGACTCAGCGCCCACCGCCAGCGGGAAGCTGCCGAAGGGAGTTAAGACCGGTGCCCCACCCCCAGAACGGCGCACAGACACATCAAACTGGGTCACACTGCCGAGGATCACCGCATCGACCCCTAGGATCCGGCCTACCTGAGCAGCGGTGTTGGCATCCAGTCGACCGGATAGACCCAGGTTCTGCTCGGCCAAGATCGCGTCCAGCCGCGAGCGCTCGATGACGGAAAAGGTGCCATCTCTCACCAGCCGATCCACCAACAGGTCGCTCACCCCCCGAGAAGCCTCGCGGAAGCTGTAGGGATTGCTGAGGCTGCTGAAATCAAAGTCCAAGACTGCAATCCGAGGACGGGATGTGGGTTGCGGCGCTTGTCCCACCTGTCTGGGGGCAGAGAGGGTGCAGCGAATGTCTTGGGGAAATTGCTGGCAGAGGGCTGGATTGGCGGATTGGGCCACCACCGGGATCCCTGTCCAGCCTAGGCTTACCAAAGGGATCCCGAACAGCAAGATGGAAGAGAGGTTGCGCATGGTTGAGCGATCTCCTAAATCTGAGGGGGGCCACATTTCACTCACAGCCTGCATCCAAAAGAGCTTCAGGGCGGTGACCGATATCACCTGGCGGCTAAGGGTTAAGGATCCTGACGTCGCCTGTTCCCAGAAGATGCCCTACACTCTACCGACTACAAGGTTGTTGAAAAAAGGGATTGAGAAGGTTTGTATAGAAGAGTTGACAAATCTCAACCCTGTTGAGCAAAGGTACTCGCTCTCTGCAATTGACATCCTCCCCTGCCTAAAGGCCGGAGATTCCTACCACGCTGCGCATGGATGGCTCCTTGCG
>NZ_JANSIM010000008.1:0-17708 GCF_047502655.1 Synechococcus sp. R5-12
GGGGGGTGTGGGGAATCAGAAGCAGGCAAGGTGGCATCCAAAAGGAGCTGCTGCTCCACCAAGTCGTGCCAGGAGATGGCGGGGGGCAACCCACCAGAACGGAGTATTGCTCCAGAAGCCAGCTCCCTTGCCAGGTTTGTGTAGTACTCCGGTGGCACCTGCAGAAAGTTTACGCCTCCCTGTCGCAGCCGGCGCACACTGGCGAAGACATCTGAGCTGTGCAACGCCGCATGTTGCAGGCCAGGGCCATGATGGGCATCCAAAAACTCCTGGATCTGGGAAGCGGCACAGGTGGGCTCGTTGATGGCCAACTGGATCCCGGCTTCAGGATCTCCCACCACCACACTTTCTAGGCCAGAGGTGTTGGTGCGGATGCTATAGCGATACAGAGACCGCCAACCCAGCACCTGCTCATACCAATCCGCCGCTGCCTGCAGGGATCCCTGCTCCACGTTCAATACCAGGTGATCCCAGTGGGAAAACAGGTTCTCCTCAGCAGGGGCTGAATCGGGGATCCCTGAGCTGGGGATCAAAGAATGCCTGAGTCCATAAGGAGTGCGCAGGCACAGAGCAGGGCAGCCTTCGTCTTCTGCCGGGATCCACTCCACTTGGGCTCCTCGCCTCTGCAAAAGCTCTGCCAAGCCCAACAGCTCTTGCTCCTCCACCGCCAAGGCCACATCCACCACCCCAGGCGAATGTTGCTGCAAATAGCGATCCACCTCATCCCCGGCGTGAGCCGGCTGAGATAGGCGCAAGCGCAGGGATCCCTGACGCAGACAGAGGGTACTGCCGAGCTGTCCTTCCATTCGGAAGCCCCAAACCTGACAAAAGTGTTCCTGCCAACGGGGCAGATCCCAAAGATCCCAAAGATAGAAGTGCAGGTGATGGATCCCTTGGACGATTCGATTGGACTGGTTCATAGAGCAAGGCACTGCTAAGGCAAAGGCCGAGTATCCTGACGTTCTCACGGCAACAGACGACCTGGGCCGTCCTACCTCAGCATAGGCCCGCCATTTGCCGATGGAAAAGCGTAAAACAACGTTAAGAAGATATTAAAACATCATTAAAAAATAGGATGAAAATAAGATTAAAAAATCACGCAACCGAAAATATCCTCAGAGCGCAAGGGACTAAAATTAAATCAGGCGAGGTGTATTTAGAACGCCTAAAAAAGAAACAGAAGAGTTGCTAAAAGCCCTTCGTAGGATCCCTATAAGCCTTGCAGAGATCTATTGGTTCTTTAGCTCTCTTTTAGAGCCTGCGTGGGGCAAAGGCCGGGGTGCTGCCTCGCCCTGTCGATAGATTATCAGGCGTAATAGCCGGGAGGATTGTTATGGTTGCCAGTGTGCAGCGTTCTGTAGCATCACCTACAGAATTGAAGGCGGAACCAAGGACAGGATCCAACGCAGCCGGTCAAAAAGTTTTGAGCGATTTTGCAACGGGAGCCTGGCAGCGCTGCATCGATGTCAGAGACTTTATTCAGCGCAATTACACCCCCTACACCGGTGATGAAACCTTCTTAGCTGCAGCCACCGAGCGCACCCAGCGGCTGTGGGCCAAGGTCAAGGATTTGATGGCTCTGGAGCGAGAGCGAGGGATCCTAGATGCCGATACTGCCGTTCCCTCTACCATCACCAGCCACGCCCCTGGCTATATCGACCCAGAGCTGGAACAAATTGTGGGGCTGCAGACGGACAAACCCCTGAAGCGGGCCATCATGCCCTTTGGCGGCATCCGCGTGGTGGAGTCTTCCCTCAAAGCCTATGGCTACGAGCTGGATCCCCGCACCAAGGAAATTTTTACCCAGTACCGCAAAACCCACAACGACGGCGTTTTTGATGCTTACACCGAAGAGATGCGCCGCTGCCGCCGCTCCGGGATCATCACCGGCCTGCCCGATGCCTACGGTCGGGGTCGCATCATTGGGGACTACCGGCGGGTGGCCCTCTACGGGGTGGATCGGCTCATCGAAGACAAGCAGGCCCAAAAAGCCAGCCTAGACCTGGACACGATGGACGAAGAGACCATCCGCCTGCGGGAGGAGCTCTCCGAGCAGATTAAGGCCCTACAAGAGCTGAAAGAGATGGGATCCCGCTACGGGTTTGACCTGGGCCGTCCGGCAGCCAACGCCCGCGAAGCCATCCAATGGCTGTACCTGGCCTACCTGGCAGCCGTCAAGGAGCAAAACGGGGCGGCCATGTCCTTGGGGCGGGTGTCCACCTTCCTGGACATCTACATCGAGCGGGATCTGCAGGCCGGGATCCTCACCGAGGAAGAGGCCCAGGAGCTCATTGACCACTTTGTTATGAAGCTGCGCATGGTCAGGTTTTTGCGCACGCCCGAGTACAACGAGCTATTCAGCGGGGATCCCACCTGGGTTACCGAGTGCATCGGCGGCATGGGCCTGGATGGGCGGCCTTTGGTTACCAAAACCAGCTTCCGCATGCTGCATACCCTCTACAACCTTGGCCCAGCGCCCGAGCCCAACTTGACCGTGCTCTGGTCGGAGCGGCTGCCGGAAGCCTTCAAGCGCTACTGCGCCAAGGTCTCCATTGAAACCAGCTCCATCCAGTACGAAAACGACGACTTGATGCGCCCCTACTGGGGGGATGACTACGGCATCGCCTGCTGTGTGTCGGCCATGCGCATCGGCAAGCAGATGCAGTTTTTTGGAGCGCGGGTGAACTTGGCCAAGTGCCTGCTCTATGCCATCAACGGCGGTCGGGATGAGATCTCCGGCGAGCAGGTGGCTCCTGCTTTCGCCCCCATCACCGCCGATGTCCTGGACTACGACGAGGTGTGGCCGCGCATGGCGCAGATGATGGCCTGGCTGGCCAAAACCTACGTCAACACCATGAACATCATCCACTACATGCACGACAAGTACTGCTACGAGCGCCTGGAGATGGCCCTGCACGACCGGGACGTGCTGCGCACGATGGCCTTTGGGCTGGCCGGCCTGTCGGTAACTGCCGACTCCCTATCCGCCATCAAATACGCGCGGGTACGGGTTATCCGGGATGAACAGGGCTTGGCCGTGGACTACGTAGTGGATGGCGACTTCCCCAAATACGGCAACAACGACGACCGAGTTGACTCCATTGCGGTGCAACTGGTGCAGACCTTCATGGCGGAGCTGCGCAAGCACAAGACCTACCGCAATGCGGTGCCCACCCAGTCCATCCTCACCATCACCTCCAACGTGGTCTACGGCAAGAAAACCGGCAACACCCCCGACGGGCGGCGGGCGGGCGAGCCCTTTGCCCCAGGGGCCAACCCCATGCACGGCCGGGACACCAAGGGGGCGGTGGCGTCGCTGGCTTCGGTGGCCAAGCTGCCCTACAACGACGCTCTGGATGGGATCTCCAACACCTTCTCGATTGTGCCGGCGGCCCTAGGTCGCACAGCGGAGGAGCGGGTTGCCAATCTAGTGGGGCTGCTGGATGGCTACATGCGGGATGGCGGTTTCCACCTCAACGTCAATGTTCTCAACCGCGAGACCCTGCTGCATGCCATGGAGCACCCGGAGCTCTACCCACAGCTCACCATCCGGGTTTCCGGCTATGCGGTGAACTTCATCAAGCTCACCCGCGAGCAGCAACTGGATGTCATTAACCGCACGTTCCATCAACACTGCTAAAAGACCAGCCTGGGGATCCCTGAAGTCCGCCCATACCGGGGTCGATGGAAGGGATCCCCCATCGATAACCGAGGAGGCCCGATGATCATGACTGTTTGTAGCGCTGCGGATCTGGTCAGCCAGTATGCCTCAGGACGGCGCGATTTTCGGGAGATCGATTTGCAGGGGGCTGAGCTGCAGGGGATCCATTTGGCCGGTGCCGATCTCAGCTATGCCGATTTCAGTGGGGCCAACTTGGCGGGGGCTAATTTGCGGGGGTGCGATCTCAGTTTTGCCGACTTCAGCGGAGCTAACCTATCGGGAGCCGATTTGCGGGGATGTCTCCTCTTTGGCAGCAATTTCCGAGGGGCGCTCTTAGAAGGAGCCTTGTTGGATCACGCAGATTTCGATGCCTATACCCATTTCCCGAAGGATTTCGATCCCAAGGCCCATCGCCTACACGGCATCGCGGTGGATACCTCCGTGTCTAGCCCACACGACCCATCGGTCTGAGCTGGGTGGGATCCCCAAGCTGCCCTTTCGGCTTTTTATCCCCCTTTCTCCCTTCCAGCCAGGATAGCAGCGGTCTAGCTAAAAGACCCTAGGGATCTAAAAAAATCTAGTCCCAACCTAATCCAAAGAGAAATGGAAACTGTGTTCTATTTAACCTGAGTTAGCAATCTGGAAGAAAACCTCAAGATTGATTGATATTTTGCAAAAGTCATCCAGGATAAAAGTATGGATACCGTTATGAACCCCCTGACACCAATTGCCGGGCGCATTCACTCGGTGGAAACCTGTGGCACCGTCGATGGGCCAGGAATCCGCTTCGTAATTTTTACACAGGGTTGTCCACTTCGCTGTTTGTATTGCCACAACCCTGACTGTCGGGATCCGGAGGCGGGACAGCTTGTTACGGTTGAGTCTTTAATTGCCGAGATCCAACGTTACAAGAATTACTTGCGAGGGGGGGGAGTTACGGCTACCGGGGGAGAGCCTTTAATGCAACCCACCTTTGTAGCTGAGATCTTCCGTCGCTGTCATGAGTTGGGCTTGCACACGGCTTTGGATACTTCTGGCTATGGGCAACTGGAAGCAGCCAAGCCTGTGTTGGAGCATACAGATTTGGTGTTGCTGGATATCAAGTCTTATCTGCCGGAGCTGTATCGAAAGGTTACCGGCGTTTCGCTAGAACCCACTCTTAATCTGGCCCGCTATTTAGACCAGATCCACAAGCCTACCTGGATTCGTTTTGTGCTGGTTCCCGGCTTGACGGATCCCGAGGAAAACATTAAGGGTCTGGCCGAGTTTGTGGCCACCTTATCCAACGTGGAGCGAGTGGAAGTTTTGCCCTTTCACAAGATGGGGGAATACAAATGGCAGCAATTGGGATTGCCTTACACCCTTGCCGATGTCGATCCACCCACACCCGAACAGGTGAATCACGCCTTACAAATCTTTCGGGATCAAGGACTGGTGGCTATTTGACAATTCTGCAGTTGCGGCTTGGGTCAGCATAGCCAGGTCACGCTTAGATCCGAAGTGATTCACAGTTAATCTCTGCACCGTCTCCAGATTGGCCCTGAGCTGACTGGAATCCAAGTTGATCCCCAGGCTAACTTTACGGACTCTATGTGAACTGAAGAATACCCCAAGAGGAGGGATCCCCAATGGAAGTTTGCGTCACCTACCGCGATGGTGTTCAGTTCCAAGCGGAAAGCCGAGGGCACCGCATTCTCAGCGACCAGCCTTTGGACAATCACGGTCGAGATCAGGGAATGACGCCGCCGGAATGGTTTCTGGCTTCTCTGGGCGCCTGTGTTGGTTTTTATGCCGTCAAATATCTGGAAGCTCGGCAGTTGGATCCCAGTGGACTAGAGGTGGTGGTCACGGCGGAGAAAGTTGAGCATCCGGCTCGCCTAGACAACATTCACATTCGTGTAAAAACTGGGATCCCGCTGGACGGAAGGCATCAAAAGGGGCTGGAAAAAGCAGTTGATGCCTGCATCATTCACAATACGCTCACCCATCCCCCCACCCTGACCACCGAAATCCAAGTTCCTGCTCCTGTTGGCGCCTAGATTGCCATTCGGGTTATTCGACTATTTCCAACTATCCGATTGTCAATTGTTTCTATCGTCTAAGTCTTGATGAGTTTTGGAGGGATCCACCGATGCCAGTGACCCATCTAGCCGAGTTGGAAACCTTGATCCAGCAGGTGAAGGCTGCCCAAGCTGAATATGCAACTTTCACCCAAGAACAGGTAGACCGGATTTTTCACAGAGCCGCTCTGGCTGCCAACAACGAACGGATCCCGCTGGCCAAGCTGGCGGTACAGGAAACCGGCATGGGTATTGTGGAAGACAAGGTGATCAAAAATCACTTTGCCTCGGAATACATTTACAACAAATACAAACACGAGAAAACCTGCGGGGTTATCGAGCGGGATGAGAGCTTTGGCTACGAGCGCATTGCTGAACCAGTAGGGCTTTTGGCAGGTATTGTGCCGGTAACCAACCCTACCTCGACGACAATTTTCAAGGCTCTGATCACCCTCAAAACCCGCAACGGCATTATCTTTTCTCCCCACCCGCGGGCTAAACAATGCACCATTGCCGCGGCCAAAGTGGTCAGAGAAGCTGCCGAGGCAGCGGGCGCTCCTGTGGGGTTGATCGGCTGGATCGACGAGCCCACCATTGAGCTTTCTCAGGCCTTAATGCAGCATCCTGAGGTGAAGCTGATCTTGGCTACCGGTGGGCCTGGCATGGTTAAAGCGGCCTACTCTTCGGGCCACCCGTCTTTGGGGGTGGGAGCGGGCAATACCCCGGCAGTGATCGATGCCAGTGCCGATATTCCCATGGCTGTCAGCTCGATTCTGTTGAGCAAGACCTTCGACAACGGCATGATCTGTGCCTCAGAACAGGCAGTGGTGGTGGTGGATGCCATCTACGAGCAGGTCAAGGCCGAGTTCGGCCATCGGGGGGCCTACATTTTGGATCCGGAACAAACCGAAGCAGTGCGCCGCATCCTTCTCAAAGACGGTCGCCTCAATCCGGCCATTGTGGGCCAGTCGGTGCAGACCATCGCTGCCCTGGCCGGGATCCAGGTTCCCGAAGGTGCCAAGCTGTTGATCGGGGAAGTGGAGAAGGTGGGGCCTGAGGAGCCCTTCTCCTACGAAAAATTGGCCCCTGTTCTGGCCCTCTACCGCGCCAACGATTTCCACAGCGCCGTAGATGTTGCCGTCCAACTGGTCAATTTCGGCGGGCGGGGACACACCTCTGTTTTGTATACAGATCCCGCCAATCGGGACGATATTGCCTACTTTGAAAATGCCCTGCAAACCGGTCGAGTCTTGATCAACACTCCCTCTTCACAAGGGGCCATTGGGGATCTCTACAACTTCAAGCTGGATCCCTCTCTGACTTTGGGCTGTGGCACTTGGGGAGGCAATTCGATCTCCGAGAATGTGGGGCCGCGCCACCTGCTCAACATTAAAACGGTAACCCAACGTCGGGAAAACATGCTCTGGTTTCGGATCCCGCCCAAGGTTTACTTCAAGCCCGGATGTCTACCCATTGCTCTGCGGGAATTGGCCGGCAAAAAACGCGCCTTTTTGGTGACCGATAAGCCGCTCTTTGAGTTGGGCATATTGCATCCCATCACCCAGGTTTTGGATGAGATTCGCGTGAGCTGGGATGTGTACCACGATGTAGAGCCGGATCCCACCCTCAGCAACGTCAATCGCGGTCTGGAGCAGTTGCGCCAGTTTCAACCGGATGTGATTATTGCGGTCGGTGGGGGATCCCCGATGGATGCGGCCAAGGTGATGTGGCTGATGTACGAGCAGCCCCAGGTGGAGTTTGAAGGCTTGGCGATGCGCTTTATGGACATCCGCAAGCGGGTTTACGAGCTGCCGCCACTGGGGCAAAAAGCTCAGCTCATCTGCATCCCCACCACTTCCGGCACGGGATCCGAGGTGACGCCCTTTGCCGTAGTGACCGATGACCGGGTGGGGATCAAATACCCCCTGGCGGACTACGCCCTCACCCCCACCATGGCCATTGTGGATCCGGATCTCACCCTCAAGATGCCCAAGAAGCTAACGGCTTACGGGGGTATCGATGCCCTCACCCATGCTCTGGAAGCCTATGTGTCGGTGATGGCCAGCGACTTTACCGATGGGCTGGCCCTGCAGGCCATCAAGCTCCTGATGACCTACCTGCCGCGGGCCTACGAGAAGGGCGCCGAGGATCCCGAAGCGCGGGAAAAAGTCCACTACGCCGCCACCATTGCCGGCATGGCCTTTGCCAACGCCTTTTTGGGGGTGTGCCACTCCCTGGCCCACAAGCTGGGATCCACCTTCCATCTGCCCCACGGCCTGGCCAATGCCCTGATGATTACCCACGTCATCCGCTACAACGCCACCGACGCCCCCTTTAAGCAGGCCATTTTTCCCCAATACCGCTATCCCAACGCCAAACACCGCTACGCGGAAATTGCCGATTACCTACAGTTGGGCGGGGCGGATGACGATGAAAAGGTCATGCGCCTGATTGAGGCCATCGAAGAGCTCAAGCGGAAACTGGAGATCCCGGCCACCATTCGCGAGGCCCTGGGGGAGAAAGAGCGGGAGTTTTACGACCGTCTGGAGGCGATGGCGGAGCAAGCCTTTGACGACCAATGCACCGGCGCCAACCCCCGCTATCCCCTCATTCAAGACATGAAGGAGCTGTACGTTTTGGCCTATCGGGGCTGCCGGGTGGATTCTGCCCTCTACCACCAGCCGGAACCAGTGTTGGCCTAAGGAGTAGGGTATGTGGCAACGACTGGATCCCAGTGTGGATATCTGGAGGGCCCGATCCCATCCCCTGAATCCCATTTTTCTGCCCCGTTCGGTGGCGGTGGTGGGGGCCACGGAGCGGGAGGGCAGCGTGGGGCGGACGGTGTTGTGGAACCTCATTAGCCACCCCTTTGGCGGCACGGTTTACCCGGTCAATCCCAAGCGGCACCAGGTGTTGGGGATCCGGGCCTACGAGCGGCTGTCCGCTCTGCCGGAGCCGGTGGATCTGGCCATTATCGCCATTCCGGCAGCGGGGGTGCCCAAGGTGGTGCAGGAGTGCGTAGAAGCCGGGGTCAAGGGCGCCATTGTTCTTTCAGCAGGCTTCAAGGAAACGGGCCCTGCTGGCTGGGAGCTGGAGAAGCAAATTCAGCAGACTATCCAATCGCGTCAGCGGGACGGAGTCCTTGGGAAGCTGCGCTTGATTGGCCCCAACTGCCTGGGGATCCAAAACCCCCACACGGGCTTAAACGCCACCTTTGCTGCCCAGATGGCCCGGCCCGGCAATGTGGGCTTCATCAGCCAAAGTGGGGCCCTGTGCACCTCGATCCTGGACTGGAGCCTGCAGGAAAATGTGGGCTTCAGTGCCTTTATCTCTCTGGGATCGATGCTGGATGTGGGCTGGGGAGACTTAATCGACTACTTGGGCGAGGATCCCCATACCCACAGCATTGTCTTGTACATGGAATCCATCGGGGATGCCCGCTCTTTTTTGTCGGCGGCCCGCGAAGTGGCCCTGAGCAAGCCCATTATTGCCATCAAGGCCGGACGCACCCAAGCGGCGGCCCAGGCAGCGGCTTCCCACACGGGATCCCTTACTGGCAGCGATGCGGTTTTGGATGCGGCCTTCCGCCGTTGCGGTGTGCTGCGGGTAGACCACATCGAAGATCTCTTCGACATGGCGGAGGTACTGGCCAAACAGCCCCGTCCTCAGGGCCCTCACCTGACCATCCTCACCAATGCCGGCGGGCCAGGGGTGCTGGCCACCGATGCCCTCATTCGCGCCGGGGGATCCCTGGCCGAGCTTTCTCCCCAAACCCTGGAGCAGCTTAACCAGATCTTGCCCCCCCACTGGAGCCACGGCAATCCCATTGATATTTTGGGGGACGCAGATCCGGGGCGCTTTGCCCAAGTTTTGGAAGTGGTGTTGCAAGATCCCGGCAGCCAGGGCTGTCTGGTCATCCTCACCCCCCAAGCCATGACGGATCCCACCCGCACGGCTGAGAAAGTGGTGGAGACCTGGCGGCGCAGTGGATCCCGGCAGCCTATCCTGGCCAGTTGGATGGGGGGAGCTGGCGTGGATGCGGGCGAGCACATCCTCAACCAAGCCGGGATCCCCACCTACCGCTACCCGGATCAAGCGGCGCGGGTGTTCGGCTATTTGTGGCGATTTAGCTACAACCTCAAGGCCCTCTACGAGACCCCCACTCTGCCCCCTTCAACAGCGGTAGAGCGCGACAAGGTGCAGCAAACCCTTGCCCAGGCGAGGCGGGAAGGCCGCACGCTTCTCACGGAGGTCGAATCTAAGGAAATCCTGGCCGCCTACGGGATCCCCGTGGTGCCGACGCGGGTGGCCGAGAGCCCCGAAGCAGCAGTGGAAGCTGCCGAGGCCATGGGTTACCCAGTGGTGGTGAAGCTCTACTCCCACACCCTCACCCACAAAACCGATGTGGGCGGCGTGCAGCTCAACCTGCCCGATGCTGAGGCGGTGCGCCGGGCCTTCGGGCAAATCCTCCGCAACGTCAGCGAGAAAGCGGGGCCGGAGCACTTCCAGGGGGTCACGGTGCAGCCGATGGTGGACACGGATGGCTATGAGCTGATCCTGGGGAGCAGCCAGGATCCCCAGTTTGGGCCGGTGTTGCTGTTTGGCAGTGGCGGACAACTGGTGGAGGTGTTTCAGGATCGCTCCATTGGCCTTCCCCCCCTCAACACCACCTTGGCCCGGCGTCTGATGGAAAACACCCTCATCTACAAAGCCCTCAGGGGGGTACGCGGACGCCCAGCTGTCGATCTGGAGGCCCTGGAACAGCTCTTGGTGCGCTTTAGCCAACTGGTGGCCGAGCAGCGGGAGATTAAAGAGATCGACATCAATCCGCTGCTGGCTTCCAGCGAGGGCCTGCTGGCTTTGGATGCCCGCGTCATTTTGCGAACCGAGCAGGATCCCCAGGTGCCCTTGGCCATCCGCCCCTATCCCACCCAGTACATCTGGAGCTTCCGGGACGGCATCACCATTCGCCCCATTCGCCCTGAAGACGAGCCTTTGGTGATCGATTTTCACCGCCACGTCTCCGATTACAGCGTCTATCTGCGCTACTTCCACCCGATCAAATACAGCGCCCGCATCGCCCACGAGCGCCTTACCCGCATTTGCTTTAACGATTACGACCGCGAGATTGCCTTAGTAGCAGAAAAACAGGAGCCAGAGGCCAATCGCGTCAGCGGGACGAAGTCCTTAATCCTCGGCATCAGCCGCCTCTCCAGAAAACATGGCTTTCCCCAAGAAGCAGAGTTTGCCATGCTGGTGGCGGATCCCTACCAACGGCAAGGGATTGGCACAGAGCTGTTGACCCGCCTCATTCAGGTGGCCCGCTGCGAAGGGATCCAGCACCTCACCGGCGAGGTTCTTGGCGAAAACGAGGCGATGCGCCGCCTGTGTCAGCGGCTGGGGTTTCAGTTGCGCCCTTCTCCAGAGGATCCTGGCATTCTCAAGGCCACGCTGGATCTCGCTGTCGATGCGGCGATCCCCACCCCCTGTCCTGCCTAGGGATCCTTAAATAAAAACGGTTTGCCGACCGGCTTACCGTAGAATAGGAACAAGGGCCTGCTCCTTCCGCCTACAGCAAGCGGAGCCCCTCTGTCGGAGAGAGGCTGGGGGCGAGGGCGGCCCGAGGTTTTGAGGACGGCTATGGAGGTTACAAAGACAGGCGGGATCCGCAGGCTGCCGGTGAGCATGGGGCGGTGGCTGGGGATGGGATCCCTAATTTTTGGCCTTCTTCTTGGCCTCAGTGGTTGTGTCAGCGGTATGGGCTCAGGGGGATCCGGAGAGGAAGTAGCGATTCTCCTGGCCTCCTTTGCGGTAACTCGAGACGCTTACCGGAAAATCGTTCCTGCCTTTGAGGCCCACTGGCTGGCTAAAACGGGGCAACGGGTGCGGGTGGAAAGCAGCTACGGCGGCTCGGCAACGCAATCGCGGGCAGTTATTGACGGGCTGGATGCCGATGTGGTGGCCTTGGCCCTGGCTTTGGATGTGGAGCGCCTCGTGGCTGCGGGTCTCATCCAGCCGGGATGGGAAGCCCGTACCCCCAACCAAGGGATCGTTACCCGTTCGGTGGCAGTAATTGTAACGCGGGAGGGCAACCCCCAGGGGATCCGCTCTTGGCAAGATCTGGCTCGGCCCGGCTTGCAGGTGGTTACCGCCAACCCCAAGACCTCAGGGGGCGCCCGCTGGAACTTTTTAGCCCTCTGGAGCGCTGTCCCTGAACCCCAGGCTCTGGCCTTCACCACCCAGGTCTACAAGAATGTCCGCATTTTGCCGCGGGACTCACGAGAGGCCACCGATGTTTTTTTCCAGAAAGGGCAAGGGGATGCCCTGATTACCTACGAACATGAGGTGATCCTGGCGGGCTTGCGCGGCCAATCCCTGTCCTATGTGGTGCCGGATCCCAACATTTCCATCGACAACCCCGTAGCCGTGGTGGATGCCAATGTGGATCGCAAAGGTACCCGTGCCGTGGCCGAAGCCTTTGTGGACTACCTATTCACCCCAGAAGCGCAGCGGGCCTTTGCCGAGGTGGGCTTTCGCCCGGTGGAGCCGACGGTGGCCCAAGAGTTTGCCTGGCGTTACCCTCCTGTTGAGAAGCGGGTTACCGTCGCCGACCTGGGAGGCTGGGAGGTTGTCCAAAACCGCTTTTTTGCCGATGGGGCCTTGTTTGACCGCATCCAAGCTCAGTTGTAGGGAGTCTCCCTTGTTTTGGATCCCCGTTCAAGTTATCCTGGGAGCTGTATCAACGGTTTGTTGACAGGTTTACCGTAGATTAGCCGCGAGTTTAACTTCCCTCACCCTCTCCAGAAGACTCAGCCGGCAACCATCCAGCAACTTCTCAGGCAAATCACTAGCTAGGCAGAACCTATGGGTATCACCATCGAAGGGGTATCGAAGCGTTTTGGCGAGTTTCAGGCCCTTCACCCCACCGATCTCACCATTCCCACGGGATCCCTGGTGGCCTTGTTGGGGCCGTCGGGTTCTGGCAAATCCACCCTGCTGCGTCTCATTGCCGGCCTAGAAAAGCCGGATACGGGGCGGATTTCCCTCACCGGGCGGGATGCTACCCATGCCAGCGTCCAGGAGCGCAACATTGGTTTTGTTTTTCAGCACTACGCCCTGTTCAAGCACATGACGGTGCGGCAGAACATCGCCTTTGGCTTGGAGATCCGCAAGGCTTCACGGGCCGAGATTCGGGCACGGGTGGATGAGCTGCTGGAGCTGGTGCAGCTATCGGGGTTCGGGGATCGCTACCCCTCTCAACTCTCTGGGGGGCAGCGGCAGCGGGTGGCCCTAGCCCGCGCTTTGGCGGTGGAGCCGCAGGTGTTGCTGTTGGATGAGCCCTTTGGGGCCCTGGATGCCAAAGTCCGCAAAGAGCTGCGCAAGTGGTTGCGGCGCCTGCACGATGAGGTGCATGTGACAACGGTATTTGTAACCCATGATCAAGAGGAAGCCATGGAGGTGGCGGATCAGATCGTGGTGATGAACCAGGGGCGGATCGAACAGGTGGGATCCCCGGCAGAAATCTATGACCATCCAGCTACACCCTTTGTGATGAGCTTTGTCGGCCCGGTCAACGAGCTTTCTCCCCGCTCCCAACTCTTTTGCCAGCTTCCCGAGGTGCAGGCCGGCCCGCATCAGCTTTTTTTGCGCCCCCACGATGTGCAGATTGAGGTCAACCCCGGCAGCAGTGGTGTTTCTGCCCGCGTTAAGGAGATCATCCACCTGGGCCGGGAGATTCAGGCGGAGCTGATTCTTAGCGATGGCGGATCCCTGTGGGCCCATCTCAGCCGCGAGCAATATGCCAACCAACCCCTGCAGGTGGGGCAGCAGGTCTATGTGCGCCCCAAGGTGGTGAAAGCCTTTCCCGTCAAAAAAACCGAGATGACCGCAATGCCGGTGGGAGCTTGAGAAACGTTGCTGCAAGCTTTGTCTCAACTGTCTTGGCCGTGGCGGCTGACCCTGGGCTATCTCTTCTTGATGTTGATTCTGCCGCTGGCTGCCTTGATTGCCAAGTCCAGCAGCGTGGGCTGGGCGGAGTTTTGGCGGATCGCGACGGATCCCGTGGCCCTCTCCGCCTATGAAGTTACTTTTGTAACCGCGTTGCTGGCGGCTCTGATCAACGGCGTGATGGGCACCCTGACTGCCTGGGTGCTGGTGCGCTACGCCTTCCCCGGCAAAAAGCTTCTCGAGGGGTTGATCGATCTGCCGTTTGCTTTGCCCACCGCCGTGGCCGGCCTCACCCTGGCAACGGTTTACAGCAGCAACGGCTGGATTGGATCCCTTTTGGCCCCCTTGGGGATCCGCATCTCCTTTACCCGCTTGGGGGTGGGGGTGGCGATGCTGTTTATTTCTTTTCCTTTTGTGGTGCGGACGGTGCAGCCGGTGTTGCAGGAGCTGGAGAAAGATGTAGAAGAGGCAGCCTGGAGTTTGGGGGCTTCCCGCTTTCAGACCTTCCGGCGCGTGGTGCTGCCCCAGATCCTGCCGGCGGTGCTCACCGGGGTAGCCCTGGGGTTTTCCCGCGCCGTGGGGGAATACGGCTCTGTGGTGATCATCGCTTCCAGCATTCCCTTTCGGGACTTGATTGCGGCGGTGCTGGTGATTCAGCGGCTGGAACAACACGACTATGCCGGGGCAACGGTGATCGGAACGGTGATGTTGGGGATCTCTTTCCTGTCGCTGGTGGTAATTAACCTTCTGCAAGCCTGGGGAAGTCGCCATGAAACCTGACGAGGTAGCAGGTGTCAAACCGAAGCCCTCAACATGGCTGTCGGGCCTGTTGATCGGGATCGTCGGGCTTTACATCGCGCTGCTGCTCGGGATCCCGGTGGTGAACATCTTCTATCAGGCGTTTCGAGAAGGGATCCCAGCCTTTCTCCATCGCCTGACAGAGCGGGAGTTGCTCAGTGCCCTGCGATTGACGGTGCTAACCGCCCTGGTCGTTGTGCCCCTCAATACCTTTTTCGGCCTCTGTGCTGCCTTGGCCATTGCTCATCGGCGTTTTCCGGGGCGGGCGCTGCTGCTGAGCCTGATCGATCTGCCCTTTTCCATTTCCCCGGTGGTGGCTGGCCTAATGCTGGTGCTCATCTTCGGGCGTCAGGGTTGGCTGGGATCCTGGAGGGTTATCTTTACATTTCCGGGCATTGTGTTGGCAACGGCTTTCATCACCCTTCCTTTTGTGGCGCGGGAAGTGTTGCCGGTGTTGGAGGAGGCAGGCACCGACCAGGAAGAAGCCGCCAAAACGCTGGGGGCAACCCCCTGGCAGATCTTTTGGAGAATCACCCTGCCCAACATCCGCTGGGGCCTTCTGTACGGCGTCATCTTGACCAATGCCCGCGCCATGGGGGAGTTCGGCGCTGTGGCCGTGGTCTCCGGCAACATCATTGGCCGCACCCAGACCTTGCCCCTGTTCGTGGAAGATGCCTACCGCAGTTATGCCACCGGCTCAGCCTATGCGGCGGCGGTGGTGCTCTCCTTGCTGGCGGTGGTAACCCTAGTGGCTAGGGAGTTCCTTGAGCGGGGATCCCATTCCCGCCGGATCTTTTGATCCGTCAGGGTGTGGATCAGACGGGCTCGGTGAGGATCTCTGGCAGACAAACCTTAGTGCCCCCCAGGCCGCAGTAGCCGCGCGGATTCTTGGCCAGATATTGCTGGTGGTAGTCTTCGGCGTAGTAGAACTCAGGCGCGTCTAAGATCTCGGTGGTGATCTGGCCGTAGCCGTGGGCGGTCAGGGCCTGCTGATAGAGATCGCGGGTTTTTTCCGCCAGCTCCCGCTGCGCCGGAGAATACACATAGATGCCGGAGCGGTATTGGGTGCCCACGTCATTGCCCTGGCGCATCCCCTGGGTAGGGTCGTGATTTTCCCAAAACACCTTCAGCAGTTGGGCATAGCTGACCTGAGCCGGGTCGTAAACCACCCGCACCACTTCGTTGTGGCCGGTCAGGCCGGTGCAGACCTCTTCGTAGGTGGGGTTGGGGGTAAACCCGCCGGCATAGCCCACCGCCGTGCTGAACACCCCTGGCACCTGCCAAAACCTGCGCTCTGCCCCCCAGAAGCAGCCCATGCCAAACAAGGCCAGCTCCATGCCCTCAGGAAAAGGCGGCTGCAGCGGATTGCCGTTGACAAAATGCCGATTCACGATCACCATCGGCTCGGCCCGGCCCGGCAACGCTTCTTCCGGTTTGGGCAGGGACAGTTTCTTGCCAAGTTTGCCAAAGCCAAAGAGCACCATAGGGACAGCCCGATACATTCGTTAACACTTACCAGCCTAGCTCAGTTGGCTCCTCATGTGTTGGAAAAATCCTTGATCGGGTCAGCTCACCGATTTAAAAGCCCCCAGCCGCTTGGCCACTAGCAGATAGACGGTCATGATCCCCATCGGCACAACCGTGAAGGCTGCCGCCAAGGGAATGTTGCCAGAGGTGCCCTGAAAGGCGAGAACTGCCTGCCCGATGAAATAGCTGGAATTGCCCAGAGAATAAGGCACCACAAAATCTCCTAGCGTTAAGGAAAAGGTGAAGACCGACCCGGCCAGGATCCCTGGCAAGGCGAGGGGAAGAGTAACATGGCGGAACGTTTGCCAACCCTGAGCTCCCAAATCTGCAGAAGCCTCAATTAAGCTATCGGGCACTCGCTCCAAAGCCGCCTGGATCGGCAGAATCATATAGGGCAGCCAAACATAGAGAAACACCAAGAAAATACCCAAGTTGGATACAGCCAGCGATGGCCCACCGATCCCGGGCAACTGCAAAATCTTTTCCACCCAGCCCTGTAGGCCCACATGGGTGAGTAGATAGGTAAGGATCCCTTCTTTGGCCAGGATCAACTTCCAGGCATAAACCCGAATCAAATAACTAGACCAAAGCGGTAGGAGCACCAACAAGTACAAAAAGTCCTTCCAGCGAGGAGAGGCCAGTCTGACCATGGTATAAGCCAGAGGAAAAGCCAACACAATTGCAGCTAGGGTCACTGCCAAAGCCATAGTCAAGCTGCGGACAAAGATATCCACGCTGGCAGGAGTGAGCAGCTCCCGATAGGTGGCCAAAGTCAACTTTCTCAGGATCAGGCCGGTAAAGGGATCCAGATGATAAAAACTTTGCAGCAGCAGCGCCAGCAGCGGCCCCAAGTAAAAGACCAGTAACCAAATGAGAGGTGGCCCCAACAGAATGGCAAGGATGAGCGTCGGGTGATGATAGAGGAATCCAAACAGATCGGGTTTATCGGTTATCTGAGTTGTTTTGGCCATGGCCAGGCAGGCATGAAGATCAGCTTTTCATTCCCTCTTTTTGGTGTTATTGGAATTGTAGGTCGACGAGCCAATAGAATTCAACAGAATTGGGATTGAGAAAGTGCGAACAGGCAAGAGGGATTGGCTTGTCTACACCTGCCGGCGGGTATCCTTTGAGGGAAAACGGCAATCAGAAGATGCCGGTATCTTGGCGGGAAGTGGAGGGCCATCGTAGACAGGGATCCTTTGAACCTTTTGGGGGCATTGGGAGTCAGACAAAGCAAGGTTGAGAACAAGGGAGCGTCCTCTCGTGCAGGCGGCAAAGGATACATCCGATTGGGAGCTGATCCAGCGCTGCCTCAACGGCGACAGCCAGAGCTTTCGCCAACTCTACCGCAAATACCAGCAGTCGGTACGGAATATCCTCTATCCCTTGTGTGGAGCCGATCTTTTGGATGACCTGGTTCAGGAAGTGTTTATTCGCGCCTGGAAAGGGTTGCCTCGGTTTCGCGGCTCGGCCCAGTTTTCCACTTGGCTGTATCGCATCTGCTGGAATGTGGCCTCAGATCAGCGACGGCGCTGCGCCCGGCAACACTCCCAAACCCAAAACCTGGCCCTCGGATCGGATATCGCTCACCCTGGCCCCGACCTGATGCACTTGCACTACCAACAGGCTCTACAGCAAAGCATGGCTCAGCTCAGCCCCGAACACAGAATGGTTGTAAACTACCCGACCCTGACTGCTTCGCAGTACAGGGCGGG
>NZ_JANSIM010000076.1:0-16646 GCF_047502655.1 Synechococcus sp. R5-12
GGGAAATCGAGGAGCTGCGTCAGTCCATCCAAGAAAGCCGCGCCGAATTTGCCGAACAAGCTGCTGCCCAAGCTCAAAGCCTGCGAGAGCTACAGCAAGTTGTCAGCGAGACCCGCTCTGACTTAGCTCACCTTGCCGAGTGGGCAGAGGAAGTGACTCAAGCTCTGGTTACCCTCACCGCCCTACAACGAGAGCACGAACGCGCCATTCAGGCCATCAACCAACGGCAGGCGGAAACGGATCAGAGGTTCAACGTTCTCCTTGAAGAAGTGCGCTACCTGATTCGCCGGCAAGGCTCTGACGGAAATCCTCCCCCCTCGTTGCCCTGAGCACTGGGATCCCTTCGGAACTGCGAAGACAGCCCTAATCTTCATCCACTTCCCACTCCAACAGGTGTGCATAGGGAGCCACTAGGTGGGGAGCATAAAAGGCAACGGCTCGAAGGGCATGCCAGTCTTCCAAGCAGCCAAAGACGGTCGGATAGTCATTGCGCTCCAACCGCTCTGCAATTGCCGCCACCTCAGCTTCGGTAAACTGGCGGGGATCCATCCCCTTGGTAGGGGCCTCCACTTTGGACTTGGATCGGGCAGACATAGGCAGCCTGAACACGCTACAAGCCGATCTTAGCCTCTTCTTTTCGCTGGCCAAAAACTTGAATACTCCCTGTCCCAAAGGGAGAAAATTCTTAATTACTGGTATTTCTTAGCAACACTGCGTGAACAGCTTTAAGACAGTCGTGTGGTTTTTTGGGCAGTTGAGTCTTCTCGCCACTGTATTTGCTGTAGCACAAAAGCCGCCCTACTGGTTGAGTTCCGCGTAGGGGTAGAACGGGGCTTCAGACCCAACTTTTGGGTAAGCCAACCCCTGTTCTCCCGAAACTCTGAAAAGGGATCCCCATTCCTCCAGTTTCGTGGCAAGGTGAGGACAGATACCGCATCGGAGGCTGCCATGGAGAGCAAGATCCCCGCCCGCGATGTCCAAGTTGCCCTTATCGGCCCGTCCACGTTGGTTCTCCGCTCCCGCACCTGGGATCGCCTGAAGTTTGAGCTGGAATACGCTCGGCAACGGGGCACCACTGCCAATAGCTACCTCATCCAGGCCCGCCAAACCCTTCTCATCGATCCTCCGGGGGAATCGTTCACCAGCATCTTTTTAGAAGAGCTGGCCCAACACCAGTACCTACAGCGGTTGGACTTTATTTTGCTCAGCCACGTCAACTTTAACCGCATTGCCACTCTCAAAGCCCTATTGCCTCTGGCTCCCTACGCGATGGTGCTCTGCTCCAAGCCAGGATCCATTACGCTACGGGCCGCCTTTGAAGAGATGGATCCCTTGCCCCGCAGTCGCGACGAAGAGGAAGCCGCCGATCTGGGCATTTTCTACAATGGCGACCAGTCTTTCCGTTTGCGGGTCATCCGAGATGGGGATCGCCTGGATCTGGGGGAAGGGCATGAGTTGCACTTTCGCACCGTGCCCACGCCCCGCCACCCAGATGCCCTCTGTGCCTACGATCCGGCCACCGGGATCCTCTACACCGATAAGCTGTTCGGCGCCCACGTGTGCGATGAGCAAGTGTTTGACGAACATTGGCGGCAGCTCAGCGAAGACCGTCGCTACTACTTCGACTGCTTGCACCGCAACCAATTGCCCCAGGTGAAGGCAGCCCTGGCCAAGTTGGAAGAATTTCCCGCCCAAATCTATGCCCCTGCCCACGGCCCCTTGGTGCGCCACAGCCTGCGGCGCTTGCGGCTGGACTACCACACTTGGTGCGAAGAGGATCCCGGCGAGCAGCGGGTAGCTCTCCTATACACTTCCGCTTACGGAAATACAGGCTTGATGGCCATGGCTATAGCCCAAGGGCTGGAGCGGGCCGGCGTTAAGGTGGAGCGGATCAACTGCGAATGGGCCACTCCGGAGGAGATCGCCCAAGCTCTGGAGCGCTGCCAAGGGTTTGTTATCGGATCCCCGACTTTGGCCGGCCATCCTCCTGTGCAGATCCAAACCGCCCTTGGCATCATCCTTTCTTCGGTTCCCACCACCCGATTGGCCGGGGTTTTCGGCTCCTACGGCTGGAGCGGAGAAGCGGTGGATCTCATCGAGAGTAAGTTGCTCAATGCCGGCTTTTCCTTGGGGTTTGAGACGATCCGCGCCAAGTTTAAGCCCACCCCTGAAATCCTGGAAGCCTGTCAAGAGGCGGGATCCCAGTTTGCCCAGGCCCTGCGCAAAGCCAAACGAGCCCGCGCCCCTCGCCAAACCAGCAGCGAAACTCAGGCGGATCGGGTTGGGCAAGCCCTGAGCCGGGTGGTGGGATCCCTGTGTGTAGTCACCGCCCTGCAAGGAGAGACCCGCCGCGGCTTTCTCACCTGGTCGGTGGCCCAGGCCAGCTTCAATCCGCCGGGGCTAACTCTATCGGTGAGCAAGGACCAAGAAGCCGAACTGCTGACCTATCCCCAGGCACCCTTTGTGCTCAACATCTTGCGGGAAGGCAAAGGTAGCAATTTGCAGCGGCACTTTCAGCGACCTCAACGGCCCGGAGAAGATCGCTTTGCCGGCTTGGCTACGGCCGCTGCCGAAAATGGCTGCCCCATTTTGTTGGATGCCTTAGCTTACCTGGAGTGCCGTGTCAAAACCTGGATGGACTGCGGGGATCGCTACCTGGTCTATGCCGAGGTGGAACGGGGCAAGGTGCTGGATCCCACGGGGGTTACGGCCATGCGGCGGGGGTAGTGTATTGGAGAACAAAGATTTGTTGTGGAGTCAATGCTAACTGGATCCCATCGATCACCTTAAGCTGACGATCTCCTCGGCAAATTTCCGGCTCTTGTTGAGGGGCAAATATCAAAACAGAGTAATCGTCTAAATCCACCATCCACCCTAATTTGCTGCCGTGCTTTAGACAATGCAGGATATTATCGATTACACGGCTTACCCTTTGACCCGGCGAAAGAATTTCGATAATCCAGTCGGGTGCTGCGGTGAAGTCATCCTCTGGCTCGCCTGTTTCACTTAGGCGAGTTCGATCCCACGCAATTACGGCAATATCGGGAACAATGGAACGACCGGAAAAAGTGCATCGCAATTCGGGTAGGGCAGTATAGTCGGTGGTGCTGCCATCAACCTCGGCCACAAGGTGTTTTTGCAAAATGGAGTGGCGGGCTTTGGGTATCGGTTTTTGAATGGCAACTCCATCCACATACTCCCACGCCGGAGAATCTTCTATGTAAGGCAACTTGAGGAAGTCTTCAAGGGTAAGAGGCGGAGCCAGGCGAGTTGTCATAGGTTTAGGCAAAGCTCCTCAGGATCCCTACCAGTACTGTATCCCAAATCCCCAAGCGAGGGCGAGTGGTGGAGTAGGGGTTAGAATTGCAGCAATTGGAGTAGATGTAGCGTGAAAGTTGTCCAGCCGGCGGCGCTGCTGACCTCGATGGATCCCCTCAGTTGATCCACCATTTGCTTCACCAAGGCCAAGTCTAGATCGGTACTCCCTTCCTTAGCCCACACTGCGGAGCCCTAGCAAAGCAAAAAGCCCCCAGGCAGGGTAATCACCTCTCCTGAGGGCCAAACCCCCTCAAATCCCAGGTAGGTTAAGCCTGAACTCTGCTCGGCTCGTAGAAGACTTTGGGCAGAGATCGAGCAAACTTCGAGAAATCAGCCCTTGACTTGCGCGAACCATAATCTGCCTTTAAGTCAGAACGATTGAAAGCTATCTTCTCTCTTGCGGGCTCGTAGAAGATCCACCTCCTAGGGGTGTAGTTCACTTCATAGAGAGTTTGCCGAACGCCGTTTATCAACGATAGAGATCTGGAGCTGGGAGCCTTTGGCGGCTGATACCAGTAGATATCCTCGGGAGATACAGATAGAGGCTCTGGACCTGCAAAGGGCGGCTCGTAAAAAGTTGCAAAGTCAGGCTGAGGTCGGCACTGAAATTGAACCTGATACACCGACTGAGAGGTCATTTCCTGCCGACTCTGCTGCCAAAGCTGCAGCATCTTGCCGACATCAAATCCCATCGCTCGCTGAAAATGCCACAGGGATCCTTGTAGAAAAAAGAAGGCTAAGTAGAAGTGAGCATTCGCCAGCCAAACCCTTGAGGAGTAGTTCCACGCTCCCGTTTGATTTGGATCGAAGTAGTAAGGAGTAAAGGCGGATTTCAGCTCCAGGGTGGGGCCGTAAAACTCCACCGGGTAGGCCAGCGAGTTAAACCCACAGTAGTAAGAAGCCGCAAAACCGGCTAGGGCGATGCCGAATAGAGAGTAGGAGAGGATCCCATCTGCTGAGAAGAGAAAGCGAGCTTTAACCCACTCAAACGGCGGAACCAGGATATGCCACACCCCTCCCAACAAGAGAAGAGCTCCCACATAGATATGGCCCCCCACCAAGTCTTCCAAATTATTGACATCAAACAGGTGGGTGCGGTAGTTCCAAAGGGTGGCAAAGTCCAAAGTTGGAGCCGTAACCAGGCGTACCTGACCGGTGTTGGCGTCATACAGCCCCCCGAACACCATCGCCTTGGCCACCAACAATAGGGATCCCAGGCCCAAAATCAGTAGGTGGTGCCCCAAAATCACTCCCAACGTTTTGGCATCATCCCAAGTGAAGTGAAACTTGGCAGCCCTGCCGAATTCCATATCTAAGCTGGGGGGAAGTTGGGTTTGGTGGAAGTAGGCTCCTCCAGCCAACACGCCGGCAGCCACCAGGTGAATTGAGGCAATGGCCACATAGGGAAAGGTATTGACGATCTGGCCACCGGGGCCAACCCCCCACCCCAATGTGGCCAAGTGGGGCAGCAAAATCAGCCCTTGCTCGTACATGGGCCGCTCTGGCGAGAACTTGGCCAGCTCAAACAAGGTAAAGCCCCCCGCCCAAGCCATGATCAAGGCCGCATGGGCCACATGCGCCACGATAAAAGTATTAGAGAGGTTCATCAATCGAGCGTTACCTGACCACCAGGGGTAGCCCGATGGGTGCATCTTTTTGGCATTCATAGATAGCTCCTCAGTGAGCCCTCAAAAATACAGGCACGTTTAGCTCAGACCGGCAATGATATGGTCAAGATAAACGGCCATTTCTTGACTTGCCTCTGTGTCGAGACTTTCGGTCAGGACCTCTTTCATGGCATTGAGGGCCTGAATGACGCGATCGATGGGAACGCCGAGGGTGATGTAAGTTTCTTTTAAACCCTGCAACACGCGCTCATCCAAAATTGAGGGATCGGCAGCCAACATGGCGTAGGTGGCATAGCGTAGAAAATAGGTCAGGTCCCGCAAGCAAGCCGCGTAGCGCCGAGTAGGGTACATATTGCCCCCCGGTAGGGTAATATCCCCGTAGAGCAAGCTCTTGGCAACCGTTTTGCTGATAATGCTGCTGGCGCTGGAGCTGATGGTTTTGGCCGCCTTGACGCGCATGTTGCCACTCTGGAAATAGCGATTTAATTGTTCCAGAGCTGCGGCATCTAAGTAAGAGCCTTTCTCATCGGCGGGGTTAATCAGGGAAGTGATGGTATCTTTCATGGATTTTTCTCCTCTAAGCACTAGTAGGGACTGATTTCTTGAGGCAATTGGGCAAATGCTGTTCGCGTTAGCGGGACGGAGTCCTTGCACCGCTTGCTCAGGCATTGCCTGTGAGAACTCTTATGGATTGCAACTTAAGACAACTTCACAGCTTGCAGGTCAAGCTCGCAAAGCCAGCCGAAACCTCAAGCTCACAGAGGCAGGAGTAGCGCGCCTCAACTCTAAAACTGAGCGAGAGGGCAGCGATTTGTCTATCCATTCATCGATTCAAAAAGCGCGAATCAGTCGATCAAAGTAGGGGGCAGCTAGAGCCATCTCCTCTGAAGAAAGAATGCCGGCAGCTACCTCTTTTAGGCAGCTCATCGCCACCCGCAGGTTGGGTAGCGGCACGCCCAAAGAGATGTACATTTCTCGCATGCCGTTCAAGCCGATATCTTCCAGCGGCTTATCGTTGCCTGCCAAGATGCAATAGCTAACCAAGCGGATATACCAGCCTTGATCTCGTTGACAGAGGGCAGTTTTTTGAGGGTTGCCCTTATTGCTGGGGGTGTTGGGGCATTTGGCCCAAAACCGTTTGCTGCCTTCCTGGACAATTTTTTGCTCGTTCTCTGCTAACTTTTGGGCGGCTCGGATGCGAACTTGACCCTTGCTGAAGAAATCCTCTAGCTTGGCGATCTCGGCACTGCTGAGGAAGCGATCAGCCGCGTCCGACTGCGCGATGACTTGGGCAACAATGCTCATAGGTTTTTGGCAAGGAACACTCTACAGGTAACAAAGTAAGCCAGATCCTCAAGAACCGAAATCACTTATTAAGAAAAAGTTGTGAATTGAAACTTACTTGCAACAAATCCTCTCTGCCTCGCGTCTTCGGCAGCGTGACCAGATTGAGAAGGTTGGGTTGGCGGCCAATCCAGATCCCGGATACGACAGCAACCCTCAGAATACTCAGCCTCTATCTCTTCTGGCCGAGATGAGCATCTGTGTTGGGAACTATTTCCGTATCTGTTGCTACAGAACTTACAATAAGACGGGCTGTGCAGAGGTACCGGGGGAGAGAACCCCTAAGGTAGGGATCAAATCGGCGCTGCGCCGCTTTAAGGGCTAAGTTTCTGAGGCAGGAATCTTGCCAGATCTGCGTAACCATCGCTACTTTGAAACCAACCTGGAAAAGCGCAAGCGCAAAGCAGGAGTCCCCAGGGATCCGCTCAACCTTTAAAACTGGGGCAGAGGGGGCAGGTGGAGCGTGAAAGTTGTCCAGCCGGCAGAGCTGTTGACCTCAATGGATCCCCTCAGTTGATCCACCATTTGTTTCACCAAAGCCAAGCCCAGACCGGTGCCCCCTTCTTTCCAAGGATCATTGCCAGGGATCCGGTAAAAACGCTCGAAAATGCGCGTGAGCTCCTCGGCCGGGATCTCCCGGCTGTTGCTGACCTCTACAACGCTGCGACGGCTTTCGGTTCCTATCCGTAAGCGGATGGATCCCTGAACCGGGGTGTATTTCACAGCGTTGTGCAGGAGCTCCCGCAGGATACGCCCCAAAAGGAGAGGATCTGTGGTGATGCTGCTCTCCAGAGGCACGTTGGCTTGAAAGGTTTGCCCCTTAGTACGGGCGCGTTCGCCAATAGCCAACAGCAAATCCCCCAACAAGGCTTCCCAGGTCAGCGTTTGCAGATTCAAAGCATAGGCTCCTGCCTCTAGCCGCTGCAAATCCAACAGGTCATTGATCAGCTCGATCTCCCGTTGGCATTCCCGCTGGGCGATGGATAGGTACTGGGCCTGCTTCTCCCTCGCAGGGGCAACTTGCAGCATGTGCAACGCCATTTTCATGCTGGCTAGAGGAGTGCGCAGCTCGTGGCTGACGGTGCTGATAAAGTCATCTTTGAGGCGGTTAAGGCGCTCTAGGGCTTGCACCTGCTCTTGGGCCGCTCGGAACAGGCGCGCCTGCCTTAGGCCGATAGCACATTGATTGGCCACTTGAGCTACGAGATTCATTTCCTGCTCATCAAAACTTTCCTCGCTGCTGCGAAAAACCCACAGATCCCCCAAGACTTGCTCCCCATCCCGCAGAGGGCAGACCAAGACTGATCCTTGGCGGGGGGCGTCAGGAAGTAAACAAAATATGCAGGTCTCTCCTCGCAACAACTGGGCGTAGAGATCTGGATATTGGGCAAAGGGAATACAAGTATGCAAGGCCGACCCCAAGCGAGGACAATACTCGTAGCTGATGGCGGAAAGGGTGAGATCGGCGTTGTAAAGGCCAATATCGCAGCCATCTGCATTTAGGTTTTCTCCCAGCTCGCGCAGAGCGGTGTTGAGAATTTCAGCTTCATCTAGAGAGTCGCGCACCCGGTCAGTGATGCGTTTCAGCAGGGCCTCAAATTGCAGGGATCGCTGCAACTCAGAGGTGCGTTGCCGAACCTTTTCTTCCAAGGTTTGATTGAGGGCTTGCAGTTGTTCATATAACTGGGCCTGTTGCAACGCGATGGCTAATTGATCGCTCAGCTCTTGTAAAAGCCGGATTTCCCACTCTTGCCAAGGGCGGCTGGATTGGCAGTGCTGTGCCACCAGAAGGTCCCAGAGATCCTCTCCCCGCCGAATTGGGATCACCAAGTTGGCTTGGGCCTGGAAAGATTCCAAGAGCTCCCGATAGCAAGGATCCAAATTGGCCGTCGCCACGTTGGCTATGGCTTGCACAAAGCCCTCTTGGTACTTGCGGTAGCAAGGATCCTGGCGAAGGCAAGCATCCCACACCCGGCGGCCCAAGTGGCTGGGCCAGGGATCCGCCACCGACTCAGCAGCTACAAACCCCCCTACACCTTCCTGCAACTGATAGATCATCACCCGATCTACCTGGAGAAACTCTCGCACTTCCGCAACCGTTGTTTCCAAGAGGGTTTGCAAGTCCAAAGCTTGGCGGATCCGCCGCAATAAGGCCCCCAACAGTCGCTCCCGCTCTGCCTCTTGCCGAAGCACTTCTTGAGCTTCTTTGAGGGGGGTGATGTCCACAACAACACCGCAAACGGCATAGGGATCCCCTTGCTGATCCCGCAGGGCAAACTTGGTGACCCACTGGGTCAATCTCTTGCCATCGCGGAAAAAGGTTCGCTCGTAGCTGACAGGATGCGGAGATTGCAGGACTTTTTGATCCTGATCTCGAAATTCTAGAGCCTCTTCTGATGCGAACAGCTCACTATCCAACTTTCCAAAGAGCTCTTCTGCCTTGCAGCCTCTCTGTTGTAGATAAGTCTTGTTTACATGAAGATAGCGCCCTTCCAGATCTTTGAGAAAGATAGAAAAAGGGATCCCGTCCAGAATAGCCCTAAGCCGAGCTTCGCTTTCTTGTAGAGCCAGCTCTGCTTCTTTCTGCTCCGTAATATCTTCGGTAATGCCAACAATACGGATAACCTCTTGCTGTTCGTTCAAGATGGGTCGGCAAGAAGTACGCAGCCAGCGCAGCCTGCCATCCCGATGGAAAAGGCGGTAGGTGATCTGCTGGGCTTCTTGAGTGGCTCGGGCGGCCGCCTGCAGTACCCTTGGCAGATCTTCGGGATGGATCCTGTCTTTCCAGAGATCTGGCTTGCGGCGAAACTCTTCTGCTGTGTAACCCCAGATCTTCTCGCTTTGGGGGCTTTTGTAGAGAGACTGGCTCAAGTCTGCAGAATACACAAAGAAAACCACCGGTACAGCCTCTGCAATTTCTCGGAAGCGGGCTTCGCTCTCTCGCAAAGCCAGTTCCACCTGCTTTTGTTGGGTGATATCGCGGGTACTGGAAACGATCCCTTGCACAGAGGGATCCTCCAAAAGATTGGTGCAGAGGCTCTCCAGCCACACCCACTGGCCATCGGCGTGTTGGGCCCGGTAAATAAAGCTGAGTGTCTCGCCAGGTCGAGCCTTGAGTTGCTCAAGAGCATTAGCAACGTTCTGCCGATCCTCGGGGTGAACCCAATCCAAGGGTACGGCCTCTCCCTGATTGGGAGCACGCCCCAAAATTTTCTCAGCAGCCGGAGGATTTAAGGTATGCAGCAGACCTTGGGCATCGATCCGACACAAAATGTCGTGGCTGTTGTTGAGGAAGGCGCGAAAACGCTCTTCTTGTTCCCACACCTCCTGTTCCAGCCGCTTTTGTTCGGTGATATCTAGGACAATGCCGAGAAGTCCTAATCCTTTAGACTGATCCTGAAGCTTTACAGCGAAGCGATAGGTGTAGCGCTCCTGGCCTTGAATCATTTCCTTACCTTCGAATTGGCAAAACCCTTGCCGCTCTACGTCGGATAGAACTTGAGAGGTGTACTCCGGCCAGTGGGGATGTTGCTGAGCCACCTCCTCCAGAGAAGTACCCAGCAGATCGCCAAACCAGGCGCGGTCATTGGCATTTTGCAAAATTAGCACTCCCTGGGGATCCCTGGCCCACACCGCCAATGGCAGGGCGTCCAACAAGGTGCGCAGTTGGGCTTCCCGCAGCCGCAGGTTTTCTTCCAACTGTTTCTTCTCGGTAATGTCTCGGCCCACGCCGCGAATAAACTGCAAGCGGCCCTGCCGGTCAAAAATGCCTTGGTTGATCCACTCAAACCACCGCACCTGCCCCGCTGCATCCGCCACTCTGCTAATCCGGGTAAAGGTGGGCTGCTGAGGGGTAAGGTGGGCTATCTTTTGCTGCGCCTGCTCCTGCTCTTCTGCCAGCAGCACGTCGATCCAGCGCCTGCCCCGCCAATCCCCCAAGATTTTCTGGCAAGCTTCGTTACATTCCACCACCGTCGTATCTGCACGCGCCAGCATGATGACATCGGGAAAACCCACCTGATCCCGCTGCAGCCAGCGCTTTTGCCAGTACATCACCACGGCCAGTGAGGATCCCCAAAGGAGCAGCCAAAGCCATCCGGGCAGAGTGTTCCAGTTGAGTAAGGTAAGCAGGTTGACCAGATCCCAGGAGGCGCTCATAATTACGTAATTAAGTAAAGTAAGTGTATGGAGTGTCAAAGCTTACAAGAATCTCAAGAATCTCAGCAGCATTTCTAACTCAGGATCAAGCACTGTGCCAACAATTCCCCATCTCCCCGAAAAGGAGAGCAAAGTTTGAGTCTACTGGAACGGTGGGGCAGTATCCTCGAAAAGGGGGCTTTCAGGGTGAAGAGTTGTTTCTTAGGTTTCCTAAGTGTTCGGATAGATAGTTCTGAATCCAGCGCACCAGCCGCTGAGAGAGCACGAAAGCTTCTGGTTCGTCCCCTTTGATGCCGACTTGGCTGCTAAAGCAGGCGATGACCTCCTCGTTCAGCTCCGGTTTAGAAGGATCGCTGTGAAACTGCAGCCGCACTTGGCTTTGGACCTGAAAACTCTCTTGAGCTTGGTTATCCAAAACTTCCTGACCCACTCGATGCAGCCGCACTCCTTGCAACTGAGCCAAGGGATAGGAAAACACCTGCTGCCGCCAAAAGCCCCAAGGGCCACGCAGGTGGGTCAGGGTCACCACCTGCCTCTCTCGATCTAGGCTCAAGATCTGGCCTAGCCCCCAAGGGATCCCAATCCACAAGCCCATCCCCACAGCCACCAAACCCAACAGCGGCGAACGAGCCCACAGTTGGGATCCCACAATCAGCAGCACCAAGCCTGCTGCCGCCCGCCAAGCCAGTTGCTGGGAAGTGAACCGTTGTAGGGCAATGCGCAGCCGTTTGGGATTGCGCTCCAGAACCTGCGGATAGACCGGTGCCATGAAATGGGATTCCACTGCTTAGGCTAGCTTAACAGGGGTTGCTTTTCCCTAGGCGCTGAAGGCGTCTTATCCGTACATTGCGTTGGTGAAAAACTACAACTCCGGCTCGGCAAAAAACTCTGATAAATCCAGCGCAAATCCAGGGATCACCTCTCCACCTTCCAGGATGTCGCCGGGTTTCTTCAATGCTTCAGGCTCAGGCCGGCGATAGACCAGAACGTATTTCTCTTCAGGATGAATGATCCAGACCAGCCGGGATCCATTCTCAAAATACTCAACGAGCCTATCATGGATCTCTCCAATGGTGTTGGCATCGGAGAGAACTTCTACAGCCAAGTCTGGGGATCCCTCAATATAACCCCTTGGGATCCCGCCCAGAGATTGCAGTCGTTCTTTGGAAAAAAAGAACAATCCGGAGAGCGGCGATTACCGGATTTCATTTTGAAGGAAGTATCGGAATCGAAGGTAAATCCAATCCTTTGACTGCGAACGTACGAGCCTAGAATGATATGAATCAAACTTACGTAGTACCCATGCTTTGCACCTGCCGAGCCCACGGTAACCAGTTCTCCGTTCACAACCTCATAGCGATTGCCATCCTCCGGTAAAGCCATAAACTCTTCGTCAGTCCAAATTTTTCGAGAAGCTGCCGGAGAACTATCAGCAGGTGCCTCGGCCAATTTTTCTCTTTCCAAAACCTCGACCATCATGACCTCCGCAATGAAAAACGGCTAAACCAACCAAGGGAGCCGGTCTGGGGTCAACACATCCTGAAGAGCGATCTGCACGCCCGGTAAGAAGTCAGCAAGCTGCCCTGAGGGATCCCCTTATTCAGGATCCACTAGGGATCCCATGAACAACACGGTTTGGGCCGCTGGGTTGCCGCCGGATCCGGAGGCCACAATGGCAAACCAGAAGGGCCGATCTGCCACAAATTGAAAGGGCTCTTGCCGGTCGACAGCAGTCCGGGAGACGATCACCCCAGTAGCGGCTGCCGCCTCGGATCCCTCTTCGTTCACTTCAATTGCTGCTTTGTGCAGGACTCTGCTGATCCGCGCTGGCTCTGGGGTCATCTGGCTGAAATCGGCTCGGTTGGAAAAGGCAACTCCCAGGCCCAACTGCTGCAGAACGGAAGTGAGATCCGTTTCATAAGCCAATTCAAATCTCGGGATCCGCACCGAACCGGCACGGGGGCGCAGGGATCCCGTCCATTCTTGCCAAGTTTCCGGGCTCAGCTCTGCCCGCAGCGATTCCAGCTTCACTCCCTTCTTGGGCAGCAGGATCAGCATTTCCAGTTCTCCTTCCCCGTAGGGCAGGCTCACCACCTGCAACTGCTCGGTTTCCAGGTAGTCGTAACGACCTGATTGAACCATCATGGGCACTCGGACGCGGCGGCCATCCAACCGAGTAAAGGGCTGAGTTTGGGTGCGCTCCGGATCGAAGGGCTGAGTCCACTCGCCTTTGAAGTAGATGGCATTGAGCAAAACCATCAAATCCTCGCGGCTGAGGCGATCCACAATGCGGTTGATCTTGCCCTGGGTGCGCTCGGCCACCCAGCCGTTGATCTGGTTCACCGTTTGCCGGGATCCCAAATTCACCCGATTCACCACCGCTTGGTAGTAGGTGGCCAAAGCCTGCAAAAACTGGGGCTGTAAGGTGAGGGTTTGATCCACCCAGAGGCCGTTGGCCATTTGCACCTGGACTGGCCCTCCTGCCGGGGATCCCTCCGCCAGCCAGCCCACCATTTGGGCATTGCTCCAGTTCAACTCATTGAGGGAAAGGTCCTGTGCCTCCAGCACCTCGGCCATTGCCGTTTGAGTCTCCCCAGAGGCGCCGTTGTAGAGCATGCTCAGGGCCAGGCGGATGCTCAAGGGGGAGAAAAAGAGGTTCTCTTGGGGCTGCTGACGGAGCAGGTGATCAAACAGTTTCAGCGCAAAGCGGCTTTGGGCTTGTTGGGCCACGGTCTTTTCCCCATACCCTTCCCCATAGGTCACCGTTGGCTCAAAGGGAATCCGCACCGGGGTTTCCTGTGAACGGGATCCCATCCCGTGAGTGGGCCAGAGGCCCAGGCTCAGTAAACCCAGCAGAGCCAGAAGAGGGATCCGGCTCACCAAGGATCGATTAAACAGGTCTTTCATAGGGCTCTCCTGGCAGAGTCTATGGCTATGCTATCGGGTCGGTTGTGGGCTGCCCTTGCCCAGGGCCGCCATTCCGGCTGCGCTCAAGGGGGAAAAGCACAGGCCGCTTCCGGCAAGCAAGAATTGGCAAGGCTCTCCCAGGGGGGAACTTCCTGCGTCTGGCTGGTCAAGTCGCAGCAGCAGCGTCTGGCGCGATAGGATGAAGCCTGCACAGGAGAGTGCCACATGGTTCTGTTCACGATACACGTTCCAAAAGGGTGCAGAGTCGCCTTGGGCCTGGCTCTACTGCTCCTGGGATCCGGCTTGGGATGTACTGCTGCCACGGAGAGATCTCCCGCCTCACAAACTCAGGTAACCGAAGCCATCTCTCCATCCCCCCCAGCCATAGGGCAGCCCCAGCAACTGCCGGTTGAAGCCGAAGTCACCCTTGCCGGCCAACGCTTTGAGCTAGAGGTGGCCCGCACCCCTGAGCAACAGCGCTTGGGCCTGATGTTTCGCACCGATTTGCCGCCGGATCGGGGCATGTGGTTTCCCTTTGATCCGCCCCAGCCAGCTTCTTTTTGGATGTTCAACACCCTGATCAACCTGGACATCATTTTCCTTCACCAAGGCAAGGTGGTGTACATTGCCGCCAATGTGCCCGGCTGCCCCGCCCAACCCTGCCCCACCTATGGGCCGCCTCCTTCCCAGTTGGTGGACGGTGTGCTGGAGTTCCGCGGCGGGACGGCTGCTGCTTTGGGTTTGGCCGTTGGAGATCCGGTCGAGATCCGAGAGCTTCAGCCCGTAGCCCCTTGATTTCTACCTCCCCTCTCCCTGAGGGAGAGGGGCCGGGGGTGAGGGAAGACGGGCTCGAAGATGATCTTTTGAAGAATTTTTGCGATGATTTTTGAGAGTCGCCAACTGAGTCCATAAAAGAGGCGACCGCGAGCTCAGGATTGGTTTGGCTACTGCGAGCGAGCCTATGGATGTCGGCAGCGCGAGTCATTGGATAGGAGTGGGGGCTGTCGCCCTAGCCTCCATCCTTTGGGCTGAGATCGTGCGGGATGTGCGCCATTGGCTGGCCCACCGGTGGCCCTGGCTGATGCCCAAACACATCCTGCACCACCGCCTGTTCCGCCCCGACCTTAGCGTGGTGGATGCACAGCTGTACCGAGAATCCCAGTGGCACCACGACGTTCCCGAAGCGGCGACGATGATCCTGGCCGGGATCCCTTGGGTGGTGGTGTTGGGCCAGGGATCCCTGCTGTACGGCCTGGCGGCAACGGTAGGCATTCTCTACTCGGCCAGTTTTTGGGTGGCAGGCATGCTGCGCGGCTACGGGCTGGCCCTGGAGACCGATATCACCCACCGACCGGGGCCTTTCCCCGTTCCTCCCAGCCAATGGCATGTCAACCGCGCCTACCACTGGCGGCACCACTTCGACGATACCAACGCCTATTTTTGCGGCACCCTGACTCTCGTAGATCGGCTCATGGGCACCAGTCTCTCCTTGAAAGGCAAGCGAGTAGCCGTCACCGGCGCCTCCGGCACCCTGGGCCGGGCCTTGCTCAAGCATTTTCACCAGCAGGGGGCCAAAGTCATCGCCCTCAGCTCCCATTCGGATTCGGTTCACATCGAAGTGGACGGCCAGATCCAGCCGGTGGAGACCGTTCGCTGGCAGGTGGGGCAAGAGGGATCCCTGGCTGAGCTGCTGGAGCGGGTGGATATCTTGGTGCTCAACCACGGCCTGAACGTCCACAGGCAACGGGATCCCGAGTCTGTCCGCCAGTCCTATGCCGTCAACACTTTCTCCAGTTGGCGCCTAATGGAGCTGTTCTTCCAGACGGTGCGCGGCAACCCTGAGATGGCCACCAAAGAGGTGTGGGTGAACACCTCAGAGGCTGAGGCTAGCCCTGCTTTCAGTCCCCTCTACGAGCTCTCCAAGCGGGCCCTAGGCGATCTGGTTACTCTGCGCCGCCTCGATGCTCCCTGCACAGTGCGCAAGCTCATCCTCGGCCCCTTCAAGAGCCAGCTCAATCCCATTGGGGTTATGTCGGGAGATTGGGTGGCCGCTCAGATCTTGGCCCAGGCCAAACGAGACTGCCGCAACATCATCGTCACCATCAACCCCCTGACCTACTTGCTTTTCCCGCTCAAAGAGCTGGCTGTGAGCACTTATTTCCGCTTGTTTAGCCGTCGGTCTCCAAGGACTCCGTCCCGCGAGCGCGAACAGACAGGGATCCCTGCCCCCAACCCAGATCCTGCAGGTGGGGCCGAGTCCGGTGATTTGCCTTTGGTTTAGTTAAAAGGAACTAGATCCCAACCCGTTCCATAGCTCTATGGCATTGGGCGCAAAAGTGGAGTAAGACAAGAGCAGGTTCCTTGGCGTGCCAATACGAACTTTTGGGGAGCGAGAGTGCCCTCCTTGGGTTTGCAGAAATACAGCAGTTCGATCCCTGATGAGCGTTGGGTGTGAGGAGTAGGAGTGAGCGTGAACATGGTGCGACAGTGGGTGAGCGCAGTACTCTGCGTGGTGGGTGGATCGTTGATGTCGGGGCTTTTGTCCGGCTGTGCCATCCCGATGCCTTCGGCATCTGCGGGAGTTTCTGAAGTCCAAGTGCGCTTGGTGCATGTGGCCCCCAATGCCCCTCGGATCGACTTGGAAGTGGGAGGGGTGAGAGCTGCTCGGGGCATAGCCTATGGCTCGGTGAGCGAGTACGTGCGCATACCGGCGGGCGAGTACGACATTGTTTTGTTTTCAACGCCTGAGAACCCTGGCCAGCCTGCGAGTTCTTTGGTTGCGGCCAGAACCGTAGCCAATCTCAGGGGCGGGGGAGTATTCTCGGTGGTTGCTGCCAACGAGCCGAATCGCATGACGGCCCTGGTGCTGGAAGACAACATCCATCCGCCCTTTGATCAAGCCCTGGTGCGGTTTGTCCACGCTGCCCCTGATGCGCCGGCCCTGCAATGGCAAGGGGAGCAAGGGCGGGTACTGCTGCCCCAGTTGGCGTTTGGACAAGTATCCACCTTTCAAGCTATGCGCCCCGGCTTTACCCAAATTCAAGTGGCCATAGCCCCTTCAGCCTCCGCGCCAGGTGTGCAGTCGGCTCCCAGCCGGAGCATTCCCCTGCAGCGGTTTGACCTGCAGCTGGAGGCGGGGAAAGTCTATACCCTCTATGTAGCGGGATTGTTGCGCAGCAATCCGGCCCTAAGCCTGGTGCTGGCAGAGGAAACTCGAGCTCGCAGGCTCCTATAGCCAAGGTGTTTCGGTCTGATACATTTACGCTGAACACTGCTGAACATCACTGTTCA
>NZ_JANSIM010000077.1:0-6952 GCF_047502655.1 Synechococcus sp. R5-12
CTTGAAGTCACTCGCAGCCATAGGCTCACCCCTGCAAGGTTAGGGTTTTTCGAGCTATTTCCAGAATACAAAGTTGCAGTTGGCGAATTAGAGCAGATCCAAAAGAGGTAGAGGCAGAAGGGCGAGATGGCGCTTTACTGTGCTCTCACTACTTCGGAAACTTTGGAAACGCACTTTTTGGGAGCTTGGGCAAAAGTGCTCATACACAATGCTCCTGCTGAGTTTCACACTGCCAAGGCAGGTTTTTTTAACCTTTTCCCCATTACTACTCTCATCCATTGTCTCCCCTCATCAACAAAGGATCCAGTCGAAGAATCGCGAACCCCCTGGAGAAATCTCCGTACTGAGGATGCCAACTCTACCCTTACCCCCAGCCTCCTTCCAGAGAGAGGGGAGTTAGGACTTAACGCACGCTACTTGTTGTTGAACGACTGTGGTGTTTGGAAGAGCTACAGCGAGCGGATCCCGGCCATCAAGCCCTGGCAGACCCCCGTCAGGAAATCTGGATCTAGGGTTTCCAAGGTATCGCTCAGCTTGTGGTAGTGGGGGTTGCGCAAGAAAGCGGTGTCGGTAACCATAACGGCGGCGTAGCCCGCATCCCAAAAGGGGGAGTGATCGCTCAGGCGAGTGGCAGGTAGGATCAAGCCTCGCTGCCCGGCCAGCAGCCAGCAACAAGGGATCCCCACTTTTTGAAAATCACGCTGCAGCTTGAGCAGATCCCCCCAGGTGGGCCAGTTGCCGATGAGACCGATGTAATCTCCCCGGTTGGGGTAGAGCTTCTCAAGGCCAGCGGGGTAGCGTTGGGATCCGGGGGTGGGATCCCGGTAGCCCAGCATTTCCAAAGACAGCATCAGCCGTAGGGATTGCCTCTGACGTTGAAGAAACTGGGCGTAAGCCCCACTGCCCACCATCCCCCGCTCCTCCAGGTCAAAAGCCACCAGCCACAGGGGGGAAGGGGCAGGGTTGGCGGCAAAATGGCGGGCCAATTCCAGCAACACCGCCACGCCGCTGGCGTTGTCGTCTGCTCCAGGGGTTGCCGGGGCAGCGTCAAAGTGGGCTCCGATGAGGATGGGTTGGCGGCCAGAACGGGATCCCGGCAATTTCAAGATCCAGTTGCGGTGCAGGCGGCCACCGGCCTCAAAGGGGAAGGACTCCAGGGATCCCCACTTAGAAAGCTGCTCTTGGATGTAGCGCTCCACTTGGCTATGGCCCAGGGGCGACCAGTCGGGATCCCGGGGCTGGGCCACTTGCTGCAGATGGGCCTCTAGGCGCTGCCGCAGGTCTTGGAGATCTGACGCCATCATGAGCTTCCCACTCCAGACCGGGCAACTTGAGCATGGATCTGTCGGGCCAACTCCAGGGTGAAGTAGCGGTGGGATCCCACCGTTCCCGCCAACACCCGAAACGGATCCTCAGGCTCCCCCAGGTGATCCAGCACCAGAGCCGCCCCGGAAAAATCCTGATCCCGGGTATAGTCGTTTACCGTCACCACAGTGGGAATACCGGCCTGCTGGGCCGAGCGCAGCCCATTCTCCGAGTCTTCAAAGGCCAGGCAGGCCTGGGGGGGCAGCCCCATCTGTTCCAGGGTGTAGAAGTAGATGTCGGGGGCGGGCTTTTTGGCGGGGACCACATCTCCGGCAGCAATCACTTCAAACCAGCTCAGGCTCTCCGGCAGCGCGTGCTCCAAAAGGGCCGTCACGTTTTCCGGCGTGGTGGTGGTGGCAATGGCCAAGCGGATCCCAGCAGCTTGGGCCTCCTGCAGTAGCCGCTTGACACCGGGGCGCAAAGGGATCCCGCCTTTGGCCAACAGAGCCGTGTAGTGGCGGGTTTTGGCCTGGTGCAGCCGGGCAATGAGGGCATTTAAATCTTCACCAGGGGGTAGCGGCGGCTGGCAGGTTGCAACGAAATGGCGAATGCGCTCTTTGCCCCCCGTAATGGCCAGGAGTTGGCCGTAGAGCTCCACCGACCAGTGCCAGTCCAGCCCTGCCTCGGCAAAGGCAGCGTTAAAGGCCACGCGATGACCATCCCGCTCCGTGTCCGCCAGCGTGCCGTCCACATCGAAGATCAAAGCTTGGAGTGTCATGTGTACCCCCACCCGCCTACAAGCGACTCTATGCTACTGCATGGCTTGGGTGCCCCTAGCCAGGTTTCTGGGAAGGCCAACAAGGTGAGAAAATGAGGCACTGGTTATCCAATCTCGCCATGAGCTTCGATTTTGACGTAATCATCATCGGTGCCGGCGTCGGCGGCCACGGCGCTGCTTTACATGCGGTCGAATCTGGCCTGAAGACCGCCATCGTCGAAGGTGCAGAAATGGGCGGCACCTGCATCAACCGCGGCTGCATCCCCTCCAAGGCTCTGCTGGCCGCCTCAGGACGCCTGCGGGAACTGCAACATAGCTCTGGGCTGGGCATCCAAGTGGGATCCCTTCAGGTGAACCGAGAGGCTATTGCCAATCATGCTGCCCAAGTGGTGGAGAAAATCCGCGCCGACATGACCCGCTCCCTGGAGAGGCTGGGGGTAACAATCCTGAGAGGGCGGGGCAAGTTGGTGGCACCCCAGCAGGTGGAAGTCCAGGAAGAGAAGGGATCCTATACCTACACGGCGCAGGATGTTATTCTTGCTACGGGCTCCCGCCCCTTTGTGCCCCCTGGCATCGAGGTGGATGGCCGGACGGTGTTCACCAGCGACGAGGCGGTGCGGCTGGAGTGGATCCCGGAGCGCCTAGCGATTATCGGCAGCGGCTACATTGGCCAGGAGTTTGCCGACATCTACACTGCCTTGGGATCCCAGGTCATCCTCATCGAAGCCCTGGAGACCCTGATGCCGGCCTTTGACCCCGATATTGCCCGCCTGGCCCAGCGGGTGCTGATTAAGCCCAGGCAAATCCAGACCTACGTGGGGATCACGGCCAAGCAGGTGATCCCTGGCCAGCCAGTAACGATTCACCTCTCCAACGGCGAGACGCTGCAGGTGGATGGCTGCTTGGTGGCTGCCGGTCGGATCCCGGTCTCAGAGGGGCTGGGCTTGGCCGAGCTGGGCATCGACACCGGCAAACGGGGGTTTATTCCTGTCGATAGCCGCATGGCCACCGATTTGCCTCACCTCTGGGCTATTGGGGATGTGACCGGCAAGATGATGTTGGCCCACGCAGCGGCAGCCCAGGGGAGAGTGGCCGTGGAAAACATCTGTGGCCGTACCGCCTATATGGACTACCTCAGCATTCCGGCAGCGGTGTTCACTCACCCGGAAATGGGTTTTGTGGGGCTGACCGAACCTCAGGCCAAGGAGGAAGGCTACAGCGTGGGCACGGTGCGCACCTACTTTGGCGGCAACTCCAAGGCCATTGCTTCGGGAGAGACAGAGGGCATGGTCAAGCTGGTCTTTGACAAGAGCACCGGCCTACTGCTGGGATCCCACATCTTGGGGGCACATGCAGCGGATTTGATCCACGAGGCGGCTCAGGCCATTGCTCGCCGGGCCACGGTGCGAGAACTGGCCAGCTTGGTGCATGTTCACCCCACCTTGGCAGAGACGCTGGAGGAAGCCTACAAGCGGGCTACCCACGCTCTGGCAGGGGCTTAGCAACGGTTGGGAAGATCTCCCCGCTCAAAACCTCAAGAAAACCGTAGGATGGGGGGGAATACGTGGGAGGAAGTGCTTTTGGTGAGCGAAGCCGAGATTACCCGGGCGGTGCAGGCCCAGTACGAGACTTTCCCCTATCCTCCTATTCCTTACGACCGGCCCTTTGAGGGCTTCTCCAGTCTGGGCAGCTATACCTTGGCGCAGTACGCCCGCACCCGTAGGCTGCAAGAGCCCGCAGGAGCCAGGTTTTTGGTGGCAGGGTGTGGCACCGGCTGGGAGGTGCATGGCATTGCCGCCAGCAACCCCGGCTATGGGTCGGTGGTCGGGATCGACATCAGCCGCCCGGCCCTGGAGATGGCCCAGAAGCGAATTAAGCACCACGGCCTACGCAACTGCTCTGTGCAGTACGGGGATCTGCTGGATCCCTCTACTTGGCCCGAAGGCAGCTTCGACATGATCAGCTCCTACGGCGTGATTCACCACACTGCAGATCCGGTGAAGGCTTTGAGCAATCTGGCATCGCGGTTGGCTCCCGATGGGGTGATGGCGCTGATGCTCTACAACCGTTCAGGCCGTTGGCATCTGTACCGCATTCGGCGAGCCTTGGAGTTGTTGGGCATCACCCCACCTGCAACCCCAGAAAAGATCGAATTTGTGCGGCAACTGCTGAAGGGAGCCAGCCCCAATTCCCTTTTGGCCAAGCACGCCAAGGCTCACCAAGAATACTATGGACAAGATGAAAACATTGTCGATAATTTCTTCCATGCCAATGATATTCCTTTCGACATCGGCGAGATTCCCGACTTGCTTGCCCAAGCCGGGCTGGAGTTTATCGATGTAGCCCCCTACTTGGACTATTGGAATGCCAGGCCGTTGATTGCCGCCACCCACCCGGAGTTCCATCGCCGCTACGAGGCCCTTGCTCGCATCGACCAACTGCGGGTCATGGAGTATCTGGAGCCTCTGTATCACACGCAAAATCTCTTCTGGTGTTGCCATCAAGGGAAAAAGGTGGACCACTGGGATCCCTTTACAGTCGAATTTTTTAAGAGCTCCCGCTGGCAGCTCAACCCCTTGTTTGTCCGCTATGGCAGCGTGCGCTACTGGGATCAAAAAATCCCCTTTTCAGATCTGTTGGGCAAGCTGGATCCGGCCCAGATCCTGACCCAGAAGATGGATATTTTCTGGCCCGTCGCCCGCATCCCGGGCAAGATGATAGCCTCTACCCGCTACCAGGTGGTGGAGCTGCTGCTGCCCCTGGCCAATCAAGCCCGTTCTGGCGCTGAGATCCTGGCTGCCCACGAAGAGAGAGCCGACCACCTTCTCAACCTATTTCGACAGTGGGAAGCAGACCGGTTAGTCCTGCGGGTTGCCTAGCTTCTGGTTATTCCAAACAGTCCAAATCACCAGGGTCAAAGTCTGTTCCATGCTAAGGTTGTATCATGCATGACCGAGGACGGTGCTTCTCCCCAGGCATGTTTGCGCCGGCGGTGCGGAGCACCTCTACTGGGACATCTTCGCCACAGCTTTCCCTGTGAATAGAGCTGGCAGATCTGGATCCCGATCAACATCCCTGACAACCCCAACGCCAGAGCTGGTAGGAGGCAAGGATGGCTGACTACAATCGCGGCATTATGAAGTTCAAGGGGGCAGATAGCCCAATTGTCGTTTTGATCTCGGCAGGGATTGTGGCCGGTGTGGTTTCGGCCCTGATCTGGTGGGCTTTGCACTTTGCTTACGCAGCTTGAGTCTCAGCCCATATCAGAAGCCGAGGTCAGTTTTTCCTACATTGCCAGCCTTCCGAGCAAAGGAGGGGAGTGGGACGAGGCTTTCTTGCAACGCTTGCGGCAGTCTCTTCAGCGTTGGTACCGTGACCACGGAAGGGATCTGCCCTGGCGCCGCACCCGGGATCCTTACGCCATTTGGGTTTCGGAAGTGATGTTACAGCAAACCCAGGTGGCAACAGTTATCCCCTACTTTCAGCGCTGGATGCAAACCCTGCCCGGGATCCCAGCATTGGCGGCAGCCCCCCAGCAGCAGGTGCTGAAACTGTGGGAGGGCCTGGGCTACTACCGGCGGGCCCTGAACTTGCACAAAGCCGCCCAAATCCTGGTGCGGGAACGGAACGGCGAGTTCCCCAGGGATTTGGAGCAGGTGCTGGCTCTGCCGGGGATCGGGCGCACCACGGCTGGCGGCATTCTCAGCGCTGCCTTCGATCAGCCTTTGCCCATTTTGGATGGCAACGTTAAGCGGGTGTTGGCTCGCTTGGTGGCTTTGCAACAGCCTCCGGCCCAGTGTCTGCCCCTGTTGTGGCAGCTTTCCCAGCAATTGTTGGATCCCGTGCAGCCGCGGGCTTTTAACCAAGCCCTGATGGATTTGGGGGCTACCGTCTGTCGTCCCAAAAAGCCTCACTGTGGCCGGTGCCCTTGGCAAGCGGATTGCAGCGCCTACAATCGAGGTCAACACCAACAATTGCCTATGTCTGCACCCCGTGCCTCCCGTCCTCATAAGCAAATCGCGGTTGCCATTGTTCTGCGGGGAAAAGAAATCCTTATCGATCGACGGTTGGAAAGCTCGATGCTCAGTGGGCTGTGGGAGTTTCCCGGAGGGAAAATCGAGCCGGGAGAAACGGCTGCCGAGTGTGTAGTGCGGGAGGTAAAAGAAGAAATCGGCATCGATATCGAGGTGGTCGCGCCGCTGGCCACCGTCGAACATGCCTATACCCATTTCACCGTTACTCTTATCGCTTTTATCTGCCGCTACCTGGGCGGAGAAGCCCAAGCCCTGCAATGTAGCGAGGTGCGCTGGGTCAGCCCGGCGGAGCTGTCGGAATTTCCCTTCCCAGGGGCCAATCAAAAGTTGTTTCCCCACTTGTATGCTTGGCTGGCAGAGCATGGCAACCCATGATGAACCCACCCAATCCGCCAAATGGCTTAGACCCTTCTGGAACGTTTGCCCCAAGACATTCGATAGGATAGTAGATGTCCTGCTGCCGTGAGCTACGGATATGCTTGTCACTCTGGAAAAAGCTGGGGAGATTCTGGCTAAGGGATCCCATACAGCCATCACAACCACAGATGGCAAGATCGCGCTGGTGCCCAAGGGAAAAGAAACCCTCAAACTGACGGCCAACGAAGCCATTAACCTAATGTTTTACGTCGTCCGCTCCGCTGAACCGGCAGAGACGGTGATGGCCCAACTGGAGGAGGCAGTTGCCAAAGCTCAAGCCCCCGATCCAGCCGAGGAACGGGCCAGAAAATATCGAGAACTTCGTGGCGTCTAAAGGGGTGGCATTCGTGGCGGGTGGAGCCTTTCGCCAACTGGAGAGCATGCCTCTAACCCCCAAAACCCTGAACTTTGCTGAATT
>NZ_JANSIM010000300.1:0-2467 GCF_047502655.1 Synechococcus sp. R5-12
CGCAACGCTATTGCTCCGCAACGCTGACGCGAAGACGCGACCAACGGTTTAGGTGTGGGCAAAGTGTTCTGAGTTTGAGTGGAAATGACGATATGTCCATTCCCAAGCCGTTCGCGCCAGTGGGACAGAGTCCTTGGGGGGTAGCTCCCTCTGGGAGAGAAGCTGGGGGTGAGGGGGATCTGTCTCGAAGTAAACTGATCTGAAACGGCTAGGGGGTCTTCTCCGGCGAGGATTCCCCTGCCATAACCACAGCCCCCATGTCCCCCAACAGGCGGGACTGGTTGCGCAATACCCCCAGCAAATTAAGCCGGTTGGCCCGTCGCACAGGATCCGGATCCATCACCAAAACGGCTTCAAAAAACTGGGCTACCTGAGGGGCTGCCGCTTGCAGAGCTTCCACCAAGGGAACAAAATCTCCCCGTAAGGCCGGCTCCACCCCCAGACGATAGATTTTCTGGCAAGCCTCGTACAACTCCCTTTCTGCCGCCTCCTGCAACTGGTCGGGATCCACGGCGGCTGCCGGATCCACCACGGCGTAGTCCAAGTCCCCTTGGGCTGCCAGGCGGGCGCAGCGATTGAGGGTGGGATAGAGATCCGCCAATTCCCCGGTGGCCCGCAGGTGTTGCAGGTACTCCGCCCGCAGCAAAGTCAAGGGCAGGTTGCCCAGGGCCCGCAAGGTGAGCTCGGCCTTCTGGGGATCCTCCGCTTTGACGGACTCTGGATCCCCCACTACGGCCCTGACCAAGTCGTAATCAATCCGTTTTTCCTCCTGCAAAAGGGTCTGTATCCGTTGGGCCAAAAACTCCTGCAAGGCTCGCAAGGTGTGGACATCTCCCAAGGCCTGCGGCCCGCCAGCGCGAACGGCATAGTCCTGCACCACACTCTGCAACAGGGAGTTAAAGTCAAAAGTCCAGCCGGCATCCCAGGCAACCAGCACCAGGCTGTTGGCGGCCCGCCGCAGGGCAAAGCGATCCGAGGAGCCGGTGGGGATCCGCCCCAAGCGAAACATGCCCACCAAGGTATCCAGGCGATCCGCCCAGCCCACCACCCGCCCGGTCAAGGAATTGGGCAAAGCGTCCCCCGCCCCCAAAGGCCAGTAGTGCTGCTCGATCCCCTCGGCCACCGCCTCCGGCTCACCGTCGTGGCGGGCATACTCGGCTCCCATGATCCCCTGCAGCTCGGGGAATTCGTACACCATTTGGGTAACCAGATCCGCCTTGCACAGGTAAGCCGTGCGATCCACCAGCGCCTGCTCCTGGGGATCCAAGTTCAGGGCAGCGGCAATGAGGCGGCTGATGTGGCGGATGCGCTCCACCTTGTCCCGCATGGAGCCCAGCCCTTCGGCAAAAGTAACCGCCTGCAGGCGTTCCACCCGCTGCGCCAAGGGGATCCGCCGATCCTCCTCGTAGAAAAAGCGGGCATCCGCCAGGCGCGCCCGTACCACCCGGCTGTTGCCTGCCCCGATCCGCTCCGATTGCCGGGGGTCGCCATTGGAAATGGTGATGAAATAGGGCAGCAATTTCTGGGGATCCCGGCCATCCCGTACTGGGAAGTAGCGCTGGTGAGTGATCATCACCGTCTCGATCACCGCCGGCGGCAGGCGCAAAAATTCCGGCTCAAAGCGCCCCAAAACCGCCGTCGGCCACTCCACCAACTGCACCACCTCCCGCAGCAGAGGGGCAGGGATCTGCGCTTCCCCATTCACCTGCCTGGCCAGCTTGGTTACCTCGGCCTGAATGTACGCTTCCCGCACTGCCGGATCGGGGCTGACCCCCGCCTCTTGCATTTGCTGAACGTAGCTCTCGGCCCGCTCCAGGACAACCTGCTGGGATCCCAAAACGCGGTGCCCCCGGCTCACCCGCCCCGCCACCAAGCCCGGCATGGAATTGTCCTCGTGGGTCGGCAGCAGCAAAGGCAGCACCTGATCATCCCAAAGGGAGACCAGCCAGCGGATGGGGCGCGGAAACTTCAGATCCCCGCAGGCCCAGCGCATCAGCCGTTCACCACTCAAGTTGGTAATCCAGGCGGGTGCCAGTTCCTGGAGCACAGCTGCTGTTGGTCGGCCCCGCACCCGCTGCACCGCAAACACAAAGGATCCCTTGCCCACTTGCCGGATTTCCAGGCTGCCGGGATCCACCCCTTGTTTTTGGGCAAATTTTTCCCCGGCAGGGGTGAGCTGGCCATCTTGGTAGGCGACCTGAACCGGCGGCCCCTTCACCTCCAAAGTGCGATCCGGCTGCTGGGTGGGCAACCCCTGCAACAGAACCGCCAGGCGGCGCGGCGTACCGAAAAGCTGCATCTGCTCCGCTTGCAAATGGGCCTCCGCCAAAGAGGCCGGGATCCCGGTTCGCCACTGCTCCAGAGCCGAATCCACAAAACTGGCCGGGAGTTCCTCACAGCCGACTTCCAGCAAATAGGCAACCATACTGATACATTTACGCTGAACACTGCTGAACATCACTGTTCA
>NZ_JANSIM010000301.1:0-713 GCF_047502655.1 Synechococcus sp. R5-12
TAAGCGGGACGGAGTCCTTTCGCGTAAGCGGGACGGAGTCCTTTAGCGGGGCGGAGCCCTTTCGCTGGGCTCGAATCGGCTTGCGGGCACAGAAGCGGGATACCCCCTGCACCTGCTCCAGGCGAATTTGGGGCGGCGAGCGCCGTTGCAAGGTTTGCGCCTCCGGGGAGTCTGCCGCAATTAGGCGGCCTTGGTGCAGGTAGGTGGGGCTGACCCAGTGGAGATTGGGATGGTTGCCCGCCAGCAGCCAACGGCAGTGGGAGCACTTGCCGCAAGGGATCCCGGAGCTGGATTCGCACAAGAGGGCCTGGGCAAACCAACGGGCCATCAGCTTCCGCCCCACCCCTTGGGGGCCCAAGAAGCAGTAGCTGGAAGTCACCCGCCCCTTCTCCAGGGCCGCCACAAGCAGTCGTGCCGCCATCTCCTGCCCGACAATGTGCTGTGGAGGCAAGACCTTCATCCGCTTGACGGTCTCGGCGCTCGGACGGAGTTCTGGCATATCTCAGCATCCGCTGGCAGAAGCTGGCAGGAAATGTTTGCGAAAATACTGCAGCGTCTCCGGTCGCAATAACCCCCGCTCCACCAAGGGATCCCCCCAGTGGGGCGAAGATTCATCCATCGGCGGCAAGGACTCCAGCACTTCAGCAGCCAACAAGTCGGCAGCCTTGAGGAACTGATACATTTACGCTGAACACTGCTGAACATCACTGTTC
>NZ_JANSIM010000078.1:0-8527 GCF_047502655.1 Synechococcus sp. R5-12
ACCCTACGGGTACAGTGCGGGGCTCCTGCGATTTCTAGCTGAGGCATTCCTCTAGCACTGCTACAGGCAAGCACTCCCAGCCCCTTGCCCATTATGAGGAGAGGGGATCCCAGAATTGGCAAACAGTTGCACTGCAACTCGAAATAACCCCAACCCGATCAGAGGGTGGGAAGGGTTTTCCAAGTTACCAAGTTGCCTGTCAGGCAACTGTTAATTGACCAGCAAAAGGCTAGCTGGGATCCCTTGTGCTGCGAAGGCAAGCCGCCGGGGATGGGGGCCGGATCGGGAATAATGGAAGCGGCCCCAGCCGGGAGAGCTGGGTTTTCCCCGCGCTGAGGTCGTTGTTTCCCTTCTCTTGAGGCCGGCTATGGTTTTGCAGGAGGCGGCGGGCGTGCCCCGCATCAACGCGCGCGAGTCGGATGTTTTCGACATTTTCAACCTGAAGCATTATCTTGGCCCTAACCCCTATCTCAATACAGCCGCTTTCACCTTCGACTTTGCCCTTACCCAGTGCCCACAGCCGCTGCCCATTGATGTCTACCTGTCCAAGGTCTGCTTCCATTTCCCCCAGTTGCAGGAGGGATCTTATCCTTCCTACGCCCACTTGTTTGCCCGGCTGGTGGCGGAGGTGAACCGGTTGCAGATGGATCTCCACTTGCAGCGGTGGAGCTGTCATCCGTTTTCAGAGTATGTGCGCATCGCGGTGCAGACCTTACATGGCCGTACCACTCGTGCTGCGGTTTATTTTGCTTGGGATTGGCTGGAAGCCATCGCCCAAGGGGAGCCCTTCGATTTTGAAGGGGAGATGCGCCGCTTGCAGCAATTGTTTCGCGACTCAGTGTACGGCGGGCCAACGGTCTATGCCCTCTTGCGGGCTGCTCACGAACGCGGGATCCCTACCTACTACCTATGGGATGAAGGGGTGATGCAGTATGGCTATGGTCGCAACCAGGTGCGAGGGGTGGCCACCACCTTTCACTGCGACAGCCATCTCGACTCTGACTTCACCACCCGCAAAGACGATTGCAAAGCCTTTCTGGCGGCGCAAGGGTTCCCCGTGCCCCAGGGAGAGGTGGTCGCCTCTTTGGCAGAAGCTTTGCAGTTGGCGCAGGAAATCGGCTATCCGGTGGTGCTCAAGCCGGTGGCCGGCCATAAGGGGATGGGGGTGACGGCTGGCATTCAAACCCCGGAAGAACTGGCCTTTGCCTACGAGGTAGCCGTGGCAGCCCTTCCCCCTGAGGAGCCCATCCGACTGATCCTGGAAAAGCATCTGCAGGGCACTGATTTTCGCCTGTTGTGTGTGGGAGGCCGCTTTGTGGCGGCTACAGAACGACGCCCCGCCTCGGTGACGGGAGATGGCCGAAGCACCATCGGGCAGCTCATCGAGCAGGCCAACCGGGATCCCGCCCGTTGGGATACCCCCACTTCTCCCCTAGGGCCGATCCAATGGGATGAGACAATGGAGCGCTTTCTGGCGGAGCAGGGCTTGACAGTGGACAGTGTGCTGGAACCGGGGCGGACGGTCTATCTGCGCAAGGTATCCAATCTCTCGGCGGGAGGAGTGAGCCGCGATGTCACGGCCACCGTCCATCCCGACAACGTGGTTTTGGCCCAAACCATTGCCCAGCAGTTCTCGCTGGTGTGCTTGGGCATCGATGTCATTGCCCCCAGCCTGGAGCGCTCCTGGAAGGAGGGATCCCTGGGGATTATCGAGATCAATGCTGCGCCAGGTGTGCTCATGCACCAAAAACCTGCCATTGGCGCGGGAGTGGATGTGCCGGGGGCAATCCTCGACCATCTGTTTCCCAAGACGGCCCGCATCCCGATTTTGACCTTTAACCGCCTCACCTTGGCGGAGGCGCACACCTTGGTGGAGCATATTTTGTCCCACCGCCCCAACGCATGTGTGGGATCCGTCTGTCGGGAGGGCGTGCTGCTAAACCACAGCTCTAGACCCCTGCAGGGCAGCCTCTTTCGCCAGGTGAAAACCCTGCTGCGCCATCCCCAACTGGATCTGCTTTTGGCGGAAGCCGACGAAGAGACCCTGGAGCGGGAGGGCTTGGCCTACGAAGGCAGCGATCTGGTGGTGCTGCGGGATCCCTCCGATCAAGAGCTGCAAACCCTGAAACGGGATCTCAACCCCGGCGGCGCCCTCTTCCTGCAGCGGGGATCCACCCTAACTTTGACGGTGGCGGGCCAGGCGGAGCGATTTGAATTGCCGGGGACAGACCTTCAGATGGGGATCCTGCTGCGCTCCATGACCCTGCGGATCATCTGCAGAACCATTAGCCAGATGCTGAAGAACTGGTCTGGCTGAGGGGTTTTGGATTTTCTTCAGATTCTTGTAAAAGGGTAGGCAAAACAAGGGATCCCTGCTGGGGAAAAAGGCCGGCCAGCCAGTCAGCTCTACACCCCTCGGAAAGAAGCGCTATCATAGAAGTCCGTCGAATAAACTCCCTTCGTAAAACCTCGCGAGGCAGATCGGATGGATTGGGTAGAAAAGGTGCTGGAAAAGATCCGGGAATGGGTGGAACGTGTGATCGACACCCTGCTGGGGAACCCCCAGCCTCAACCTGCTCCCATTCCGGTAGAAGATGGATCCCATCGTCGTCGTTAATCCGACTGCCATTGCCCCCGGCGGCGAGCCTCTCAGCCTCTTGGTACTGCATGGCCCCAACCTCAACCTGCTGGGGGTGCGAGAGGTGGGCATCTACGGCTCAGTATCCCTAGAGCAGATCGATCAGGCTCTGCATCGGCAGGCAGAAATGCTAGGGGCGAAGCTGGAGATTCTCCAGTCCAACCATGAGGGGGTGCTCATCGATGCCATTCACCGTGCCCGCCAGCAGCATGTCGGCATTCTGATCAACCCTGGGGCCTATACCCACACCAGCATTGCTCTCCGAGATGCCATTGCAGCCGTAGGATTGCCCACTGTGGAAGTCCACCTAAGCAACATCCATCGCCGCGAGCCCTTCCGCCAGCACTCTTACATTGCTGCCGTAGCGGTTGGGCAAATCAGCGGCTTCGGGGCACAAAGCTACCTGTTGGGACTACAGGCTCTGGTGCAACACCTGCGCCTGCAATCTGTGTAGGATCTGTGTAGGTGCCCTCAGCTCTCCAGGAACTCCTGCACGGCTGTGCGAATAAAAGCTTCATCCTCGGGGTTTTGATGAGGATTACCGGCCCGGTGCCCCCAAATGGAGGGGATGATCTTGTAAACCGCGTTCGGGATCCATTCTGCCTCAGCCCGACAATCTTCTGGGGTGAAGTACAAATCCGTCTGGGCGGGCATCACCAATGTTTGGGCCTGAATTGCCCTCAAAGCAGCCCGATAATCTCCCCGGTGAATGGGGTTGTCGCTGATATCGCAGCGGATCCAAGTTTCGATCATCGATAGCAAATTCTGCGGATCCCGGCGGCGGTAATTGGCCTCCCAGCCTCGCTCTAGATAATCTTCGAGAGAGGCATACCCCAAGGATTCATAGCATTTTTGGTTGAAAAAAGGTTGGGAAACAGCCCAACTGGCGTAGATGTGGGCAAAAGCTCGCAGGCCCCGCTCTGGGATGGCCGTGAATCGGCGACCGTTCCAGGCAGGATCGGCAGTTAGGGCTGAGCGCAAACTCTCCAGAAAAACCCGATTGTGAACTGTGGTCTTGGCGGTGCCACAGAGGGCTACGATCCGTTCCACCCGCTCAGGAAACAGGGATCCCCAGTGATAGGCTTGCTGAGCCCCCATCGACCAGCCGTAGATCAGGCGGATGCGTTCGATCCCAAAGTGTTGGCGAATCAGGCTCTCCTGCAGGCGCACATTGTCCCAGTGGCTAAACCAGAAGCCATCTTCCCGCAAGCCACAGGCTGGATCGTTGCTGGGGGAAGTGGAAAGGCCATTGCCCAGCATATTGGGAATGAGGATAAACCACCGCTGCGGGTTGAGGATGCCGTCGGGACGAATCAGCCACTCCAGGTCGGGATGCTGAGCCCCATAGGAGGTGGGGTAGAGGATCAGGTTGTCTTTTCGGGGGGAAAGAGTCCCGTAGGTGGCGTAGGCGAGCGTGATTTGGGGCAGTTGGATCCCGCACTGTAGCTGAAAATCGTTCAGGCTCCAGGTGTAGTGAGTCATGCCTGAAATTGTTCAATCACCTGACGATGAACCCGCACATACCCCTGCCCTAGATGAGCCAGATGGGGCTTGAGGTATTGATGGGCATCGGCCAAAGCATGAAATGGAATGGAAGGGTAAAGGTGATGCTCAGCATGGTAAGGCATATTCCACATCAAAAAGCGGATTGGCCAAAGGGTAAGGGTGGTACGGGTATTGGAGAAGGGATCCTCGGTTTGGCTACAGCCTGTGTGCTCTGCCAGCAAAATGAAGCGCAAGAGCGGCTGCCCTACCGCCAAAGGCAACAGCCATAGCCACACTATCCAGGGATCCCCCAGCAGAAGGGAGAGCAAGCTCCCAAGGCCGTAGACCCCTAGCTGCAACCGCACCGAACGAATCACCTCTTGGCGGGCCGATTCAGGAATGTAGGGATAGCCTTGCAACTGGCCGCTGGCTATGCGGATGTAGGTCTTCACCTTGCCGATCCACCAAGTCAAGCCGCTCAGCTCGAGCAAATACTCCGGCCAGCTCTGGGGTTTGGGATCCTCCAGCTCCGGATCCTTGCCCGGAATCTGGGTATAGCGGTGGTGCCATTTGTGGTATCGGCGATAAAAAGTGCTGTTGTAAAATGAGAGCAAGCCCGCCACCCAGGCTACCCCGTCATTCAGTTTTGGGCTGGCAAAAGCGGTGCGGTGTACACATTCGTGCAAAGCAGCAAACATCGTCGCCAAACTGGCCCCGTAAACCACCAGCGCCGGCAGGGCAACCCAGCCATTGACACCTTTCTGGGTCACCCACAGGCTGCCACTCACCGCCATCACCGCCAAATGTCCCAAAAGCTGCCGGAGCCCGGCTGAATTGGAGCGGACATTCAGTTGTCTGAGGCGCTCGCTCGGGATCAACCGTTGCGGATCCGGCAAAATCGGTGTTGTCTCGACAGCCATGGCCTGTTCTTGTGAGCTACGAGAATGGATAGAAGTTATCGAATATCAAACCGAGGCCAGACCTTTCCGCCTGTGTCCAAGACAACAAAACCCTGGACCAAACTCCTAACCATGACTGCGGGGATCCGGCTGATTGGGGAGGATAGGCCCGCTCCGCTCCAGCGCAGACACTGGCCCGGCATTGGTCAACTGCAGGGGCTGTCCAGTTGCCAGAGCCAACACATTGGCTCGCAGAATCGACGGCGGCTGTTCGCCAATCGCCGATCCCAGCACTTCTCCCTGCCGATCCAAAAACAGAAAATGAGGGATGCCGTTCACCCGGTAGCGGCTCAGCTCCGGCAGCCACTTGGGATTATCCACATTGAGCATGACAAAGTTGACTTGATCGGCAAATTCCTTTTTGAGATTGGCCAGGAGGGGCGCCATCGCTCGGCAGGTGGTGCACCAATCGGCGTAGAACTCCACCAAAGAAGGCTTGCCATTGGCCTGAGCTTGCTCCCAAGGTATGGCTTCTTGGGCTAGAGCCTCTAGGTTGCTGCCCGCCTGACGACCCTGGCTGGCCAAAAACAAACCCACCGCTAAGAGCACAGCTACTGCGGCAATCAACCCGTTGCGCAACCGTTTTGCCCAGTCTTTCTTCATCCTTCCTCACCTTGCTAGGCGCTGGATCTGACCTCAGCCCTCGCCTTCACTGTTTTAGCATCCCACCCTGTCCCACCGGTTCCGGCCAGAACCGGGTCTATGCCATCCCACGATCTTGGGCCGGGATCCCGGCTGGAGAAGAGGGCCAGGTGAGCGATAATGGGTGCGGCGTTTGCACCGATGGCTCAGCGATGCGCATCTCCTTGAAGTGGCTGCGAGAACTGGTGGATTTCCAACTTTCACCCGAAGAACTGGGAGAGGCCCTCACCCTGGCGGGGTTTGAAGTGGAAGAGATCGAAGACCGCCGCACCTGGGCAGATGGGGTGGTTTTGGGCAGGATCCTGGCTGCCGAGCCTCATCCCAACGCCGACAAGCTGCAGGTTTGCCAGGTGGATTTGGGATCCGATCGGCCTGCCACCATTGTCTGTGGAGCTGCCAACGCCCGCCCTGGGATCCTGGTAGCAGTGGCCACGCCCGGCACCCATTTGCCCGCCCTCTCCCTCACCATTGCCAAAGCCGACAAGCGGGGGGTGATCTCGGAGGGCATGATCTGCTCTCTGGCAGAGCTGGGGCTGGAGAAATCTTCCGAAGGGATCCACGAATTCCCGCCCGACTTGGATCTGGAGGTTCATCCGCTTGGCTCTGATGTGCGCCCCCTTCTAGGCTTGGACGATGTGGTGCTGGATCTCACTTCCACCGCCAACCGGGCCGATGCCCTGAGCATGGTGGGGATCGCCCGCGAAGTGGCTGCCCTCACCCGCAACCCGCTGCGCCTGCCCCCCGTCAAGCCTCTTCAGGCCAAGCCCATCCCCAACTTTCAGTTGCGCATTGCCGACGCCAAAGCCTGCCCCGCCTACAGTGGCGTGTTGATCGAGGGGGTGAAAGTCGGCCCTTCCCCCGACTGGCTAAAACACCGACTGGCCGCCGCCGGCATGCGCTCCATCAACAACGTAGTGGATATTACCAATCTGATCCTGCTGGAATGGGGCCAGCCTTTGCACGCCTTCGACTGGGATCGCCTGCTCCAGGTCATGGGCAAGAAAAAACCCACCATCGAGGTGCGCTTGGCCCAGCCGGGAGAAACCTTAAAGACCTTGGACGGCCAAACCCGCACCTTGCAAGCCGACAGTCATCTCATTGTGGCCGGCAGCCAACCGGTAGCTCTGGCCGGGGTCATGGGAGGGGAAGAAACCGAGGTCGGCTCGACCACCACCCGCATTTTCTTGGAAGCAGCCCTATTCGATCCAGCGGTGACGCGGCGCTCGGCCCGGTCTCAAGGTCTGCGCACCGAGGCTTCCACCCGCTATGAGCGAGGGGTTAACTTTGCCACCCTCGATCAGGCCCGGGATCGGGCGGTGCAGTTGATCCTGGAACTGGCAGGGGGAGCAGTGGCCGGCCTCACCACCTTTGACCAGCGGCCCCCCCTGGAACGCACCCTGAAATTGCGGCTGTCGCGGCTGATCGATGTGTTGGGGGACGAGGTGCAGGCGGCGGATGTGGAGGAGATCCTATCTGCCTTGGGCTTTCAGCTCTCCCGTTGCGAAGGGGCCAATTCCCAGAGTGCCCTCTCCCCCGCTACCGAGACGGCAACCGTGGCCAGCTGCGTTTGGCAGGTCGTCGTTCCCCCCTATCGCCTGCGGGACATTGAGCGGGAGATCGACCTCATCGAGGAGTTTGCCCGTCTCTACGGCTATGACCGCTTCTCAGAAACCCTACCCACCGAGCCGCAGGTGGGATCCCTTTCGGCGCGGGAAACGTTCACCCGCCAGATCCGAGAAGTGCTGCGCGGCATTGGCCTGACAGAGGTGTATCACATCTCCCTCTGCCCAGCGGAGGAGGATGGATCTTTGGTGAGGATTGCCAATCCACTTTCGCCTGAATATTCAGCCGTGCGCAATGCGCTACTTCCCGGCCTGGTGGAGGCCTTCCGCTTCAACTGGGATCAAGGCAACGGCCCGCTCCAAGCCTTTGAAATCGGTCGTGTTTTTGCCCATGCCCTTCCCCCCAACCCCCACCCTTACCGGGAAGCTGAGCATATCGGCGGTATCTTGGGCGGGGATCCCAATCCCCACGATTGGCAGCACCGCAACCGACCCATGGACTGGTTCGAGGCCAAGGGGCTGCTGGTCTCCGCTCTGGAGCGGCTGGGATTTGGCCCGGAGTTTCGTCTGGATCCCCCTGAAGAGCAATCGTCCCTGCTTCACCCCGGTCGCCAGGCCAGTTTGTGGATTGAGGGATCCCGCATCGGTTTGTTCGGGCAACTGCACCCCCGCCTCTGTCAGGAAAAGGGGCTGCCAGATCAGGTCTATGGGTTTGAGCTGCAGTTGGATCCCTTGCTGGAAAGCCTGGAGAGACGGGGCATTGTGCAATTTGTCCCCTTTTCGCCCTTTCCTGCTGCCGATCGGGATATCGCCTTCTTTGCGCCACTCGACCTTGCCGTTGGTGAGATCGAGAAGGTTATCCGTCGAGCGGGCGGAGAACTTCTCCAATCGGTGCAGCTTTTCGACGAGTACCGGGGCCAAGGAGTACCTGCAGGGCAGCGCAGCCTTGCCTTCCGCCTAGTGTACCGCGCTCCCGATCGCACCCTCACGGATGCGGAGGTAGAAGCTCTGCAAAACCAGGTGAGGGCGCAGTTGGCAACACAATTTCCGGTGACCTTGCGCAGCTAGCCGACCCCTCTGTAGCTACTATAACATCCTCCCGGCGCTCGTCCTGTGGACAGGGCGCGGGCTACCCTTCCCGTCAGCAGGACGGAGTCCTTACCTCGCAGTTGGGCATTCCTGCCCCACGCCACTTGCCTGGGTCTACAACCCCCGACAAAACGACTGGACAGGTGGTTCCC
>NZ_JANSIM010000079.1:0-1259 GCF_047502655.1 Synechococcus sp. R5-12
TTTCAGTATAGTTGAGCTTATTATTGACTAGAGTCATGCTCTCATCACTTTGTAGCCTGTTTAACTTGAGCGCGAGCCTGCTTCACCATGGCAATTAAGGTTTGATGGGCGTCCTCGGAGTCCCGCAGGGGGTGGTCGAAGCGGATCCGCAGCGTTTGTACGGCCCCGTCGACCTGCACCCGCAAGTCCATCCCTTCCGGGTCAATGGCCTGCATGCGGGCTTGGGTAACTCCTTCCACCTGGCCAAAGACCCTGGCGTAGAGGGCTATTGCGTCGGCATGATCTTCGTTCATGTGCTTGCAGATGCGCTCGCTAACTTGGGGGGTGAGAGGATCGCCCATGGCAGTTGTTTTTAGCTTACAGCCCTCAGTTTAAAGCTCCCGCCAGTCCACAGTAAACTACCCAACCCTACCCCTGGCCAGTACAATAATGCGGCTAACCCAGCGTTAAAAGCGGCGCTCCCGGATAGGCAGCCGTTTAGGTTTCAGAATAAAAAGGCAGGGATCCCTTCCCCTCCATCCCAGAGAACACCAGGGATCCAGGGGATCAAGCTTGTCCTTGGGCCTGTAGCTCCAACAGCTCATCTGCCATATCCAAAAAAGCCTCCCGATCCAGATAGGAGACATCTCCCACCCACTCCCCCAGCTTGACCACATAGACCTCGCTCAAGGTGGGCCGGCGCTGCAAATCGCGGGAATAGGCTTTCACCAACCCGAGCACCGATTGCTTTTTGACAATTCGCCTGTAGCGGGGATCGTCCTTGGCCCGCACACGATAGACGACTCCGGTCTCATCGCCAATTTCCATCTCAAACTGGCGCTCCCGCACCTCTTCAATGTAGAAGTTGCCATCTTCATCCAGCTTTTCTCGCTCTTCCACCACCACCTCGTAGCGGCGAGTGCGCAACACCTGCCCAAAAAACAATCCCCCATAGGGAATCTCGCGAAAGGCTAGCTGACGGCGGGAGATGGTATAGAGCGGCCCCCACAGGAAGGGATAGAGCAACGAGAGAATCCCGACCAGGAAGGCGATTGCCCCCAGAAAGGATCCCTCGCCAAAAGCGCGGGAAAGAACCAGCAACGCCACACCCACCAAAATGGCCGTGATGATGCGGCCCGTGCTCTTGAGGGCATCGCTCCAGTAAGCCGCATACTGAAGGCGCGTTGGCACCACCGGAATCACCGATTCGCATTCTTCTGGGGTTAGCTCCAACAACATGCTGATACATTTACGCTGAACACTGCTGAACATCACTGTTC
>NZ_JANSIM010000009.1:0-19895 GCF_047502655.1 Synechococcus sp. R5-12
TTCAGTATAGTTGAGCTTATTATTGACTAGAGTCATGCTCCATCCGGGTTGGCTGGTAAGTCCATCATAGAGGGGCTGCTCTGTCGCGACAGCGTTGTGGAGCAACAATGGGCCATAGATGGGACGGGATCCCTTTCTATTCGACCCATTGAGCAGTCATCATCAGATGTCCAAGTTCTCGATCCGAACCGGCTCAAGAGGTTCTGCCAGCGGAAACCCCAACACCTGGGCATAAAAGTAAAGCTCTGCCTCCAAAGCCCTTTTGATGTTGGCCGCCTGGCGAAAGCCGTGTTGCTCTCCCTCGAAGGGCACATAGGCCACTGGGATCCCTTTGGCCCGTAGGGCTGCCACCATCCTCTCCGCCTGATTGGGGGGCACGATGGCGTCTTCCAAGCCTTGAAAGAAGATAACCGGACAATTGAGGCCCTCCAGGTGATGAATGGGGGAACGCTCCCGGTAGAGATCCCGCCGCTCTGGGTAGGGGCCAATGAGGCTGTCCAAGTAGCGAGACTCGAACTTGTGGGTCTCCTGGGCCAGGGCTTCTAGATCGCTCACCCCGTAGTAGCTGGCACCTGCTCGGAAGACGGCATGGAAGGTCAAGGCCGCCAACGTGGTATAGCCGCCAGCGCTGCCCCCTTGAATGAGCAGCCGTTCCCCATCCACCTTGCCCTGTTCTGCCAAAAATTGGGATCCGGCGATGCAATCTTCCACATCTACCAGGCCCCACCGGCCTTTGAGAGCATCCCGATAGGCCCGTCCGTAGCCGCTGCTGCCCCGGTAGTTCACATCCAAAACGGCAATCCCCCGACTGGTCCAGTATTGGATCCCCAGGTTGAGCACCGCTGCCGTCGCTCCGGTGGGCCCGCCGTGGCTTTTCACCAGCAGGGGTGGCTTTTCGCCAGCAGGGGCAACAAAGTCTCGGTTTTTGGGGGGATAGAAGAAGGCGTAGGCCACTGCCTTGCCGCCACCGGTGGGAAAAACAATGGGCTCTGGGATCGACAGATAGTCGGGATCCACCGCCACGCTGCTGGAACGGGCCACCACCTCCACTTGGCTGGAGGGTAAGTCTAGGCAGACCAAGGCAGTGGCTTCCGTCGGGGATCCGGCCAGGAAAGCGGCTTTTTCCCCACTTACCTGCAAACCGCTGATCTGGGTGTAGGGCAAGGGGATCCCTGCCAACTGTCCTGAATGGGGATCCAGATAAGCCAGATGAGACAGCCCGTCTTGTTCATAACAGGCCAGGATGCGCCCATCGCCACAGAAGCCGTAGGTGCTCAGGCCAAACACCCACTGCGGCTCTCCAAACTCCGCTTCCATAGGGCAGAGGGGAATGGGGCCCTGGGGATCCCAGCGATAGAGGTTCCACCAGCCGCTGCAATCGGAAACAAAGTAGAGATCCCCTTGCGGTGACCACTGGGGCTGGAAGATCGACTCGGCAGGGCCACCGGCCAGCTTTTGAGGTTCTCCCAAGCTGCCGTCAGGGTTCACCTCAGACCGCCACAGCTCTGTGCCGTCCCAGGGCATTTGGGGGTGATCCCAGGTCAGCCATACCAAGGTCTGGCCGTCTGGACTGAGGCGCGGGCTGGCGTAGAAGTCGTGCCCAGAAGCCAAAATCTGCTGGGATCCACTTGCTAAGTCAATCAAGACAAGGCTGTTTTCCGGCTCTCCCTGGCGGCTGTGATCCTCCCGCACACAGAGGATGCGTCCACGCGCCCGATCCACCACCCCGTCGGCGTAGCGATAGGGGCCTGCTTCTGTCAGGGGCTGGGGATCTGAACCCGGCAGCAGGCGGTAGAGCCGTTGGTCAGCGAAGTTGCAAAAATACACTACCCCTGCCGACACCCAATAAGCTCCACCCCCATACTCATGCACCCGTGTCCGCACATTGAAAGGTGCCGGTGTCAGCTCCACCAGGATCCCGTCGGCAGAGCGCCGCATCAACACATTGCGCCCTTTTTCTTGCGGGCGGCCCTCCGTCCAGTAGAGATCCCCCTGATCCCAAACCATCTGTCCCAAGCGCAGGGATCCCGTCACCACCAGGTCAGCGGTAATCGGGGATCGCCAAGATCCATAGCCAGCCTGTTGCACCATAAGCTGTTAACTCTCAACTAATTCTCGACCCCAGAACCCCTATTATGCCGGCAGCAAGGGATCCCTGCCTTTGCCTACAGCCTGTGGGGAAAGGGAGCCGAGAACAGGCTCGGATTCTGGGAAAAGGTATCCCGCGATACAATTCTCTCCGGGCTGAATGGGTTTGATGGAACACGTTAAGGCAACAGGGACGCACGACGCTTTCTCGACTGCAGGATTAGCCTTTCCCCTGTTGACGTTGGGAAGGCATTCGGTGAAAGCCTCAGCTGAGCGCAGTTGGGCAGGTTCAACACATGGGCGAGGTGATGAGCTAGGTGCTTCCCCCCGTTGGCCGGGCTGCTGCAACAACTGGACTTCTTAATACCCTTTGCACTCACTTCGTTTCGGAGATCACCGATGGCTCAATCTTTTAATCGTCGTCAAGTGCTGAAAATGGGCGCTCTGGCCGGAGCCGGGGCGGCCCTGGGGCCGCAGATCTGGGTGAAGCGGTCTGTGCCCGCCTACGCCCAGGGAGAGACCATTCGCGTTGGCATTTTGCACTCCCTCAGCGGCACCATGGCCATTTCAGAAACCAGCGTGGTGGATGCCGAAAAGCTGGCTATCAAAGAGATCAATGCCGCCGGTGGGGTTTTGGGCAAGCAGATCGAGCCGATTATCGAGGATGGGGCTTCCGATTGGCCAACCTTTGCCGAGAAAGCCACCAAATTGATCGATGTGGACAAGGTGGCAACGGTATTCGGCTGCTGGACTTCGGCCAGTCGCAAAGCCGTGTTGCCGGTGTTTGAATCCAAGCAGCACCTGCTCTGGTATCCCGTGCAGTACGAAGGACAAGAGTGCTCCAAAAACATCTTCTACACCGGCGCTGCCCCCAACCAGCAGATCGAGCCTTCCGTGGAATGGCTGCTCAACAATAAAGGTAAAGAGTTCTTCCTGGTGGGATCCGACTACGTGTTCCCCCGCACGGCCAACACCATCATCAAGGCCCAGTTGGAAGCCCTGGGGGGCAAAGTGGTGGGTGAAGACTATCTGCCTTTGGGCAGCACAGAAGTTACCCCCATCATCAGCAAGATCCGGGCCGCTCTTCCCAATGGCGGTGTGATCTACAACAGCTTGAACGGCGACAGCAACGTGGCCTTTTTCAAACAACTGGAAGGGGCAGGGCTGGGGCCAGATCGCTATCCTTCCATGTCCGTCAGCATTGCCGAAGAAGAGGTACAGGCCATCGGCCCCGAATTCTTGGAAGGGCACTTCGCCGCCTGGAACTACTTTATGACGGTGGATACGCCTGCCAACAAGAAGTTTGTGGAAGCTTTCAAGGCAGAATACGGCCAAAACCGCGTCACCAACGACCCGATGGAAGCCGCCTACATCATGGTTTACATCTGGAAGCAGGCAGTGGAAAAAGCGGGAACAGTGGAAATCGACGCCGTGCGGCAGGCAGCCTATGGCCAGACCTTTGATGCCCCAGAAGGCTTGGTAACCATGAACACCAATCACCACCTGACCAAGTATGTGCGGATCGGCCAGGTGCGCTCTGACGGTTTGTTTGATGTCATCTTTTCTACGGATGCCGTGGAACCACAGCCCTGGAACCAGTTTGTGGCAGAGACCAAGGGCTTTGCCTGCGATTGGTCGGATCCGGCTAAAGGCGGTCGCTTCAAAGTCAGCTAGCCCTGCTGGTGGCTGTGGGCGGGATCCCTTGCCGTTTGGATAGGGTCTGGGATCCCGCCTAGATGCTCGGTTAGCCTCCCTAGTTTAGTTGGAAGGAGGATCCCCTGCCCATGACCTTGCTCCTGGACAGCTTGTTCAACGGCATTAGCATTGGCACCGTCTTGCTAATAGCCGCCTTGGGCTTGGCCATTGTTTTCGGCCTCATGGGGGTCATCAACATGGCCCATGGGGAGCTGATGATGTTGGGGGCCTACACCACCTTCGTCGTGCAAAATGCCTTTCGTCCCCTAGGGGATCCCTGGCGGGATCTGTACATCTTTCCAGCTTTGGTAGCTGCCTTTGCCGTCACTGCTCTGGTAGGGCTGGCCTTGGAGCGGGGGGTGATCCGCTTTTTGTATGGCCGACCCTTGGAGACCCTTTTGGCCACCTGGGGCGTGAGCCTGATCCTGCAGCAGTTTGTGCGCAGCGTCAATTGGGTGCTGGCTTTCCGCTTGGGGGCCTTCGCGGTGCTCTTTTTCGGCGGCTGGTGGCTTTTGTCCAGGCGGGCGGATTGGCCGCGTCTCAAGGGGTGGACGCTGGCGCTGCTGTTGGTGCTCTCCACGGCCATTGCAGCGGTGGGGGGGCGGGTGCTGGCGCAAACCTATGCTTTGGCGGTTACCCAGCCTTGGTTCGGCGCCCAGAACAAAGACGTGACGGCTCCCCGGTGGCTGGGGGGTGGGATCCCGGTGGGCAGCCTGTTTTTGCCCAATACCCGCCTGTTTATCATCGCCCTCACTGTCTTCTGCATCCTAGGGCTGTACTTCTTCTTGCAGCGCACCCGCTGGGGGCTGCGCATCCGGGCGGTTACCCAGAATCGGGCCATGAGTGCCTGTGTAGGGATCCCCACGCAAAAGGTGGATGCCCTTACCTTTGCCATCGGTTCGGGTCTGGCGGGAGTAGCCGGCGTGGCGGTCAGCCTGCTGGGATCCGTGGGGCCGAACACCGGCCAGAACTACATCGTGGATACCTTTATGGTGGTCGTCGTGGGGGGTGTTGGTAAGCTCTTAGGCAGTATTGTGGCGGCGCTTGGGATCGGGATTGCCAACTTTGTCATCGGCTCAGGGACGCTGGCTTTGATCTTTTCCAACGTGCCCATCCTGACCGATACCCTCAACTTTTTTGCCACCACGAGCATGGCCAAGGTAATGGTCTTTGCTTTGATCGTGGCCTTTTTGCAGGTGCGACCTCGGGGCCTTTTCCCCGAAAAAGGTCGTATGGTGGATGCCTAGGGAATGATCTCGCTTGGCGAAAACTCTAGGACCAGACTCTCCATCTTCTACTCCCTCACAAAGCCCATGAAACTGGTTCATTCCCCCCGTGCTGATCATGAAGTGGCTGCTCCCGCCGCGGGTGGGGATCCCAATTCTTCTCGCAAGCTTCTGTGGGAGGCCGGGATCCTCATCGTTTTGGTGCTGGCCTTGATCTTTGTGGCCCCAACTGTGCTGTCTGGCTTTCGGCTCAACTTGTTGGGGCGGTTTCTGGCCCTCAGCATTGTAGCTTTGGGAATCGACCTCATCTGGGGCTATACCGGCATGCTCAGTCTGGGGCATGGGGTGTTCTTTGCTTTGGGGGGCTACGCTCTGGGGATGCACCTGAAATTGCAATTGCCGGAAGGTCAGATACCGGAGTTTTTCAGCCTCTACGGGGTAACGGAATTGCCCTGGTTTTGGTATCCCTTTTATTCGTTTCCGTTTACGGCTGTTGCTGTGGTCTTGATCCCGGCTTTGGTGGCGGCAGCCCTGGGGTATTTGGTGGTGAGAAATCGCATCCGAGGGGTTTATTTTTCCATTTTAACTCAGGCCACCACGATCATTTTCTTTAACTTCTTCAACGGCCAACAGCGCTTAATTAATGGCACCAACGGCCTGACCAACTTCCAGACTTTGTTTGGCCTGGATGTCAACTCGTCCGAGATGCGCTTCGCTGTCTATGTCACTACAGTTCTGGCGGTGGTTTTGGCTTACCTTCTCTGTCGTTGGCTGACCAGCGGCCTATTCGGTCGGATCCTGGTAGCCATTCGAGATGACGAGCCGCGGGTTCGTTTTTCCGGCTACGATCCCACCGGCTTTAAAGTGCTGGTGTTTGCCGTGTCTGCTGCCCTGGCGGGTGTTGCCGGAGCTTTGTTTACCTTGCAAACTGGGATCATCTCTCCCAATGCGATGGCCGTTCCCTTTTCCATTGAGATGGTAATCTGGGTGGCGGTGGGCGGTCGGGCCAGTTTGGTGGGGGCGGTGCTGGGGGCTCTGTTGGTTAACTTTGCCAAGAGCTTGCTGAGCGAAAATTTTCCGGAGATTTGGCTGTTTTTCCAGGGGGGATTGTTCCTGCTGGTGGTGCTGGTGTTGCCGGATGGACTGGTGGGTTGGGTGCGCACCCAAGGCAGGCAACTTTGGGTCACCGTTCAGCTTTGGCGCAGGCGTTTGGCAAATACTTCTCCAGCCTAAATCTGGCTTTCTCTTGAGGATGTCAGTTATGTGCAAGATATAAGTTTAAGGTAAGAGGATCCCATGGGTGAGCCAGCGATGCCAAGTTTCCTCTCCTATTTGATGGGTTTATTTGATGGGTTGAGAATCCGGTTTGACCTTTGGCCTTTCCGTTCTTGGATGTGATCCCCATGCTTACTGCAGCTCCCACCGCCACCCGACAAATTTTACAAACTCAGGATCTCACCGTCAGCTTTGATGGCTTCAAGGCTTTGGACAGGCTGAACTTCTCTCTGGAGGAAGGGGAGCTGCGGGTGGTCATCGGCCCCAATGGGGCGGGTAAGACTACGTTTCTCGATGTGCTGACGGGCAAGGTTAAGCCTACTCGAGGCCGGGTGCTGTTTAAAGGAAAAGATCTGACCAAGCTCAAGGAACATGAGATCTCGATTTTGGGTGTTGGGCGCAAGTTTCAGACGCCGCGGGTCTATCAAAACTTGAGCGTGCGAGAAAACTTGGAGCTATCCCTCAACCCTGACAAAAGGGTTTTTTCCACCCTACTTGGCAAAAAGCATCTGCGACAAGAAACGGATGCTCTTTTGGAAACCATTGGCCTCAGCCGTAAGGATCGGGTTCCGGCAGGGCTGCTTTCCCACGGAGAAAAGCAATGGCTGGAGATCGGCATGGTGATTGCTCAAGATCCGGATTTGCTGCTGCTGGATGAATGCGTGGCCGGGATGACGGACAAAGAAACAGAAGCTACAGGAGAGTTAATTCAATCCTTAGCCCAAAGCCACACCATTTTGGTGATCGAACATGACATGGTGTTTGTCCGGCAAATTGCCCGCAAGGTTACCGTTTTACACCAAGGCTCGGTGCTGTGCGAAGGTACCTTTGAGGATGTGAAAAACGACCCGCGAGTGATTGAGGTCTATCTCGGATCCCACAAGGGGAAAAACTAAGCAAAGAGGCTATAGTTCTGTATCTAATCGACTCATGCGCAGGCCTATGAATACGGAAAACGCGACCGCAACACAAAACTTATCCCGAGATGGATCCGGGCCTCTCCTGGAGGTCTCCAACTTGAGGGTTTACTATGGTCAGAGTTTAATTGTGAAGGATCTCTCTTTTAAGATCTTTCCCGGCCAAGCGGTTTGCCTTCTGGGCCGCAATGGTATGGGCAAAACCACCACACTTAAAGCCCTGATGGGACTTCTGAAAGACTGCACAGGCAAAATTGCTTTTGAGGGCCGTCCTATCAACCATTACCCTCCCAATTGGCGAGCCCGCGCCGGTATTGGCTATGTACCCCAAGGTCGAGAGATATTTCCCCGCCTAACGGTTGAGGAAAACCTGCTGGTGGGGCTAGAAGCGGCACCGGACAGAGAACGGATCATACCTGAGTTTGTCTATGACCTATTCCCAATTCTGCGTTCTTTTCTTAAACGGCTGGGTGGGGATTTGAGCGGTGGGCAGCAGCAGCAACTGGCCATCGCCAGAGCTTTGGTGGCAGAGCCCAAACTTTTGCTCCTGGATGAGCCTACAGAAGGGATCCAACCCTCCATCATCATCGAGATTGAAGAAGCCATCACCCGTATTCAAAAGGAGCGGGGCGTTTCGGTGTTGCTGGTGGAGCAGTATTTTGAGTTTGCCCAAAGCCTAGCCGATTATTTTTATCTCATGGAAAATGGATCCCTTATCATGGAGGGGCCGACTGACCAAATGGACGAAGAAAAAGTCCGAGCTCACCTTTCTATCTGAGGTGGCACCTGGAGAGCCTGAAAACCTCTATAACTTTTTTGAGAGCGGCAAATGGCATCCTGCATGTTCCAGAGACCTTGCCTAAACTTCTGGAAAAGCGAGAAGTCCACCTGCGAGGGGATAGGCTAGGGTTAGCCCTGGGCTTCCTTGAGCAGCAGCGTTGGCTAAGCTAGAAACTGTTCAAGATTGCGCTAGCTTGCCATTTCTATCCGCAGGTTTGTGTCTCCTCCGATTCACTTCACTGCAGAGCCCTGGCTGCACACCTACAGCGAAATTATCGATGTGCGCTCTCCGGCAGAGTTCGCAGAGGATCATTGGCCGGGAGCCATCAACTTGCCTGTACTCTACGATACAGAACGGGCGGAGGTGGGCACGCTCTACAAGCAGGTGGATCCCTTTACAGCCCGCAAACGAGGGGCAAGCTTGGTGGCCCAGAACATCAGTCGCCACTTGCAAACCCATTTTGCCGATAAAGATCGCGATTACCGGCCCCTAATCTACTGCTGGCGGGGAGGGCAGCGCTCTGCCAGCTTGGCATTGGTGTTGTCCCAGGTGGGCTGGCAGGTTACGGTTTTGCAAGGTGGCTACAAAACCTACCGGGCCTGGGTGCGCCGACAGCTGCAGATCTTGCCCCAGGAATTTACCTACCGAGTGCTCTGCGGACCAACAGGGAGCGGCAAAACCCAGTTGCTTCACCATCTGCGCCAACAGGGATCCCAAGTTCTCGATCTGGAAAAGCTGGCCTGTCACCGGGGATCCCTCCTGGGGGCCGAGTGGGGGGTGCCACAGCCCAGTCAGAAGAGCTTTGAAAGTCAACTGGTGCAGGTTTTTCTCCAGTGGGATCCCGCCAAGCCAGTCTGGGTGGAGGCTGAGAGTGCCAAAGTGGGCCAGCTCCATCTGCCGCCTGCCCTTTGGAAAGCCCTTACCCAAGCCGACTGTGTCGAAGTGCAGTTGCCTCTAGAGGAGCGGGTGAAGGGGTTAATCGCCCACTATCCCCACTGGATTGCTCACCCCCAAGCGCTGAAGGAAAAATTGCTGCCTCTGAAGTCCCGTCTTGGCCAGGGCCGCTTGCAGCGTTGGTTTGAGCTGATCGACGCCCAAGACTGGCCGCAGTTTGTGCAGGAGTTGCTGCAGCAGCACTACGACCCCACCTATCGACACGGGCTGCAGCAAAACTTCAATCGCCTTCGGGCCCGGATTGAGCTGTCTGACCTTTCCGAGACCAGCCTCAGGGAAGCTGCTGCTCGCCTCATCCAGATGCCGCTTGGATCCCCATCGGTCGCGGCTAGGTGAGCACAATAAACTCCAAAGCCCGCAACACCTCAAACCAGTCGGAAACTTCCAGCCGAACCGTGGAATCGGCAACCCACCGGCAGCCGGGATAAAAAGACTTGCGGTAGGCCCGAGCGGGATCCTTGTAGTCCACTTCCAATTGAAAGTGATCCGGCAGTGGGCGAGGCCGGTAGGCCGGCAGCCGCCTCAGGGATCCCTCTACACCTTGGCGGATGGCCTGTAGAACCTGCTGCGGATGTGGCGCAATGACCGACTGGCCTATCCCTTTGTGGGTGACCACCGTCTCGATGTGGGCGTCATAAGCTTTCGCTGCGGCACACACCTCCGCATCTCCGGCTACAAACACAACCGGGACTCCCTCATAGGCAGCCGTGAGGCTGACCAGGTGAAACTCGGCGATGGCCTGGCCGTTCAGCCGGATTTGGCTAACTTCGGTGGTGTAGGTGTGGGCGAGGGGGTTGGCAGCAGAACCGGCGCGGGCATGATAGCCGATCAAGATCAGGGCATTGTAACTGCGATCCAGCTCTTGCACCATACAGTAGGGGTGGCCGCTCCAACCGCGGATGAGTTGCACCGGCTCCGGCAACCGCTCGGGGATGAGGTTCCGCCCTGAGTCATGGGCATCTTTGACCGTGATCTGCGTGGCTCCGGCAGCCAGGGATCCCTCACAAGCCGCGATCACTGCTCGGGTCATCTGCTCTCGGAATGCCTCGTAGCCCGGCTGGCCGATGGTGGCCTCATCCCAATGGCTGATGCCGGCGATCCCTTCAATATCGGCACTGATATAGACCTTCATGCTTGGCTCAGTAGACTCAGCATTGGATTCTGTTGGGCTTCATCCACCCTCGGATGCCCCTCAGCATCGCTCTGGGCAAGGGATCCAAGCGGTTATTTCCCTTGCGAAAGCTGCCCCTGTCTCTGTTACGGATCCCTTCCCTATTCTCAAGAAGCTCGGATGAAGAATAAAGACTCCGTCCCGCTGAGGGGATCAGAGAGCCACCAAAGAAGCAGATACCCCCTGCTGTAACTCCGACAACAATGAGGCCGGACGCCCCTTATAGGGCCAGGCAAAAGCGTGACGAAAAGCTGCTTCCTGGCAGTGTTTGAGCTGCTCGAAATCGATGATGTCGTGGGTCAGCAGGTTCTCGTACTCAAACGGCAGGCGTACATTGTGCAAGCCGGCGTTGTCGGTGCAGATGGCAATATCCACCCCCGCGTCAAAGCAGCGGTCAAACACAACCTTGAGGGGCTCCAAACTGGGCAGAGTTCCCGTTTTTAGATAGGTGGTGGGACAAACTTCTAGGCATTGTCCTCGCCGTGCCAGCTCCGGCAGCAATTCTGGATAGTGGAGGGGGATCTGAATGCCGTGGCCGATCCGCGAGACATAGGGCAGCAACTGTGGGTAGCAGCCATCCAAAGTTTCGTACAGGTGGGCAGTGGTTTTCAGGCCGCGGGCCAGCGCATACTTGAACAGCTCAATCCACTCGTCCATCCGTTCGCCGTAGGGCTTGTCTCCCCCGGCCAGGTCGATGGCACACACATACTCCGACTCAGCGGCAGCTTCCACCATGGCCCGGTTGATGTGGCTGGGCAGGCGTGAATGCAAACAGACGATCTGGGTGGTGACGATGGGATACTCCCGCTGCTGGCTGGCCTGCCCCACCGTCTCGATTACCTGGCGCATCTGCTTGAGGCGCTCCCCCTCATCCAGGCTGGGATCCGTGCGCAGGTAGGGAGTGTAGCGAATCTCCAGGTAGGCCAGATCCTCAAAGACGTAGGCTCCCCGCAGCAGGCGGTAGATAAAATAGGGCAGGGTTTCCAGGGTCTGCACCTGTTCCACCAGCGTGTGCAGCTCCAGGTAATCCTCGAGGGTGTTGCGCGGGCGGGTGTAGAACTCCTCAAACTCGGCATAGGTGGGAAAGCGCTCTGCCAAAGGGGATCCCTGGCGGTGAAAATAGCGCCACAGAATTCGGGGGACAACCGAACCGCCCAAATGACGGTGCAACTCCGCGTGAAGTGCCATAAACGCTCTACAGTGGCCCGCCAGGGGGCAGACTTGGTTTGTTTAAGTACTATTTCTACTCTTATCCTACTCTTATCCAACCGCCTCAGGCTTGTCCAGGTCTAATCCCGCAAGCCCGGCTAGAAGTTTAGATCGTCAAGCCGATCCCCTGCCCATCGTGATAGGCGGCCAGCAGTAGGTCGGTGGTGGTATCCCAAGCAATCTCGCCCGAGCGCGATAGAGCAATGGCCCCAAAGGAGCGGCGACGTTGGCGGGCCTCTTGAAAAGACTTGGCCATGGCAGCCTTCAGGCTGAGGCCATCTTCCACTCGAATCACAATCCGCGCCGCCAAGCTCTCATCCAAAATATCTTCCCCGACACCAGTACAACTGACCCCCGCCGCCGCACTGGCATAGGTTCCCGCTGGAGTGGCCGAATCGCTTACTCGCCCCACCCGTTCAAACCCCCGCCCGCCGGTGGAGGTGCCGGCACAGATTTGCCCCTGTTGATCCAGGGCCACCGCCCCCACCGTGCCCATGGCCAGAGCAGTGAGAACCCTAGTTGGGGGATGGGTTTGGCGCAACTGCACCCACTCTTGAACCCGCTTGAGAGTGGCCGGATCATAAACCGGCAACTGCAGTTCCCGCGCCAGCTCTGCTGCCCCTTGTTCGGCCACCACGCGATCCGGGCTTGATTGCAGAGCCTGGGCCATGAGGATGGGATGCTGAACTCGGCTGACGTTGATCACCCCGCTAAAAGACTGGGTGGCCCCGTTCATGAGAGCGGCGCTCATGCGGATTTGCCCATCCGATTGCAAGACCGACCCCGTCCCGGCATTGTAGAGCGGATCATCCTCCAGCAACTGGCAGGCATGCATCACCGCCGCCTCGGCACTCTGCCCGGCCAACAGCAGCTCGTAGGTGCTCTCCACCACCTGCCGCAGGGATCCCCTCACTTTTTCCAGGCTGCTTTCCCCTTCCAGGGCGCTGCCGGCTCCGCCGTGGATGATCAGTTTGGGCTGAGGCATGATGGGATCGGTTACCTTGTGAGAACAGTGGAAGACTATATTTTGATTTTCGGGTACAACATCCACCCATGCATCTGCTCCATCCCAGGGATCCCAACGCAAAGGGAGAGGGAGCCTTAAGATAATCCTGTAGATTTGCTAAGCATAGATACTCAAGGGCGATTCTGGTAAAGGGCTGTCGGATTGCAGCCGGCAGGGATCCCCCTGATGGTATGGCACAAGCGAGGTTACATCCATGGCGCTGCCCAGCTTGCACGAGTTTCCTTGGCTGACCACGGTCATCGCTTACCCTGTGTTGGCCGCCCTATTTATTCCCCTGATCCCAGCACCGGCTGGGGATCCCAGTACCCGCGCCTACGCACAAAAGTTGGCCGAGCGGATCCGCTGGTTTGCTTTGTTCATTGCGGTCACGGATCTGCTGATTCTGCTGGCCGGCTTCTATGTCGGCTACGATCCCGGCCAGACAGGTTTGCAACTGCTGGAGCGCTACACCTGGGTACCCCAAGTGGGCTTGAGTTGGTCGGTGGGGGCTGATGGCCTCTCCATGCCCCTGATCCTGCTCACGGCGTTTATCACTACCCTAGCCATCTTGGCCGCTTGGCCGGTCACCCTCAAACCTCGCCTCTTCTACTTTTTGATGCTGGCCATGTATGGCGGGCAGATCGGGGTGTTTGCCGTGCAGGACATGTTGCTGTTTTTCCTGATGTGGGAATTGGAGCTGATCCCGGTGTACTTGCTCCTCTCCATTTGGGGGGGATACAACCGCCTGTATGCGGCCACCAAGTTCATCCTCTACACGGCTCTCAGCTCCCTGTTTATCCTGGTGGCAGGTCTGGCCATGGCCTTCTACGGGGATCCCATCAGCTTTGACATGACGGATCTGGCCCACAAGACCTATCCGCTCACCTTCCAACTGCTGATGTACGGGGCCTTTCTGATTGCCTATGGGGTGAAGCTGCCCATTTTCCCCTTGCACACCTGGCTGCCCGATGCCCACGGCGAGGCCACCGCGCCGGTTCACATGTTGCTGGCCGGGATCCTGCTCAAGATGGGGGGCTATGCCCTGATGCGCATGAATGCGGGCATGCTGCCGGATGCCCATCTTTACTTTGCGCCGGTGCTGATCGTGTTGGGGGTGGTGAACATCATCTTTGCCGCCCTCACCTCTTTTGCCCAGCGCAACCTGAAACGGAAGATCGCCTATTCTTCCATCAGCCACATGGGCTTCGTGCTCATCGGTATCGGATCCCTGACAGAGATCGGCATGAGCGGCGCCATGCTGCAGATGATCTCTCACGGGCTGATCGGGGCCAGCCTGTTCTTCTTGGTGGGGGCCACCTACGACCGCACCCATACGCTGGAGCTGGAGGAAATGGGCGGCGTTGGCCTGAAGATGCCCAAGATCTTCTCCATGTTCACCGCCTGCTCCCTGGCTTCGCTAGCCCTACCCGGCATGAGCGGCTTTGTGGCCGAGATCATGGTGTTTATCGGCATGGCCACCACCGATGCCTACTCTCTCCCCTTCCGGTTGGTGGTGGTTTTCCTGGCAGCAGTTGGGGTGATCCTGACCCCCATCTACCTGCTGTCGATGTTGCGGCAGATTTTCTTTGGCCCAGAGAACAAAGAGCTGACCGAACACGAAGAATTGGTAGATGCTGAGCCACGCGAGGTGTTCATCATTGCCTGCCTGTTGATCCCCATCATTGGCATTGGGCTCTACCCCAAGCTGGTGACCAGCCTCTACGACCAATCCACCAACGCCTTGGTGGCGCTGCTGCGGCAGGAGCTGCCTCAAACTGGTGAGACGGTTGCCCAAGCTCCTGCCCTCTACAACAACTGAATGTTGAATTTGAATTGAGAATTGAGGGATGCAAGGAGATCCACTCTTTTTCTATCCCGCATTGGACTTGTGGCTCTCGCCAGCTTGAACTTGCATCCAGCCAAACAAAGTTGCAATTGTCAGTTGGATCCCTTGGGCAAACGCAGGAGTGGGGACCACCTCTTGGGGATCCTCATGCACCGTCGGCTGCTGCCCGGCAGGGTAGGCGAAAACAACCCTTTCTTCGGGATCCACCACCCACCCCATTTGGCAGCCGTGGGCCAAACCGATCAGGATTTTTTTGACCAGCTTCATTGGATTTTGATCGGGAGAGAGAATCTCGATCATCCAATCAGGGCAAAAGGGGATGAGATTTTGAATGGTGCCATCTTCATCTACAGGGATCCGATCCCAGGCGATTACAGAAATATCCGGTACAATCGCGTATCCGGCGAAGGTGCAGCGCAGCTCTGGAAATGCCATTCCCAGTTGAGAAGGCTCCAACATCTCGTTAATGAAGCTACCCAGTTTTAGTTGGAGACGGCTATGTTTTCCCTGTGGCATGGGCTTCTGGATAATTTCTCCTTTGATGAACTCGCTGGCGGGCTGAGTTTCCGGCTGTTGTAGAAAGTCTTCCAGAGTTAGAGGCTTGGCAGATAGACTGACCATGGCTTTCTCCCATCACGCTGCTATCCGATTAACAATAGACTGAGAAAGTATCAAAGCTGATCAAATCAAAACAGATCCCTGTCACGTTGTTGCCAAGTCATTTGGCGGTCATAAGGGCTTTTGCCGGAAAACAACCCCATCAGCGGCCCCAAAATGGCCCCAAACACAAAACCGCCCGCATGGGCCCAATAGGCAATCCCCCCACCCTGCATACCGATGTTGGTAGGCGTCTGTAGGCTGGCAATGCCGTAGAAGGCTTGCTGGATGAACCAAAAGCCCAGGAACACCCAAGCCGGAACGTAGAGGGTTGTGATGAAAATACCCAAGGGCACCAGGGTCAGAATCTCGGCCCGTGGAAAACGCAAAATATAGGCTCCCAATACGCCAGCAATAGCGCCGCTTGCCCCCAGTGAAGGAATGGGGGATCCCATGTCGAAAAACCACTGCGTTAATGCAGCCAAAGCTCCACAAGTCAGGTAGAAGATGAGGTAACGCACATGGCCCAAGCGATCCTCAACGTTGTTGCCGAAAACCCACAAAAAGAGCATGTTCCCGCCAATGTGGAGAAAGCCCCCATGCAGAAATTGTGAGGTGAATAGGGTTATCCATTCCGGACGCGACGAAGAGGTGATCTCCCCTCGAAAACTGGCCGTCAACTCTATCGGTACCACTGCCCACTCCCGGAAAAAAGCTGCCAGCTCTTGTGGCGACAGGGTTAGCTGGTACAGAAAAATTAAGATGTTAACGATCACCAGGGCATAAGTGACATAGGCTGTGCGGGTGGTTGGGTTGCGATCTTGCAGGGGTACCACAGTTCAGATCCGGTTGACGTCACCCTCTAGCCTAACCTGTCCTTTCCCACCCCCCCAGGCTCACCTCTAAGCCCCTACCTGAGGCTACACTGGGGTAGTCGGCTGGGAGCTATGCTTGCAGACGGATCCCTTGCCGACGAACGCATCTCGGCCAAGCTCGCTCGGCAGAGAATGGACTACAAGATAAGGATTTAGAGGAGTGGATTGATGCCCGAGGTTGAAAGCGCCACTGCCCCGCTCAAGTTTTTGATCGTCGAAGATCATCCAGAGGTGGCCCAGAACAACTGTGAGTGGCTGCAACGGATTGCAGCCGATGCTCAGTGCATTACGGTCACCAACCCTATGGACGCCATCCTGCGCCTGCAGCGGGAACAACCAGACTTGGTTGTAGCCGATCTGCTCTATGGTCAAACCAGCGGAGAGCAGTCTGCCGAGCCTGGCCTAGAGTTCCTGCGCCATATCTTTGAGAACTACCCCACCTTGAATGTGATGGCCTATTCCAGCGAGCCGCTGCTGCTCACTCCATTGGTGGGCCTGATCAGCAAACACCAGGGTGGGTTTGCCGCGGTCAACAAAATGGAACGGCGCACCGTGTTTTTGGAGGGGGCCAAAAGTGCCCTCAATGGAGAATTGCGCATGCCGCGGGAGTTGCGCGGTCTTACGAAGCTGACGGAACGAGAAATTGAGGTCTTGAATTTGCTCTGCAAAGAAGCCCTCACCGACCAAGCCATTGCCGATCGCATTCACACCAGCAAGAAGACCGTACAAAACTGTATCCAAAGGCTCAAAGAAAAGCTAGATATTTTCGGCTCTGAGGATGAGATCAACGCCCGCGTTGCCATGTGTATGACAGCCGTTCAGAAAAAGATTATCCAGTGGTGAAACAGAATAGATTATGAGTTTGTCTCTAAACACTACTTTGGCATAGATTGCCAATGGAGCTTATCCAAGAAGTGAGGGGGGATAAGTGATGTTATTAGAGGCCGAGACAAAGCTGGTACGGGATAAGTCACTGGGATACCTCGTAACAACAGAAGAAACGCCAATCGAGAAATGGAGCCCTTTTACTTTGCTGATGCGTGTTGTGTCGGTATCTTTATCTACATTGCTACTTATTGGACTTCCTATCTTCGCAGTTCTATCGGCAATACTTTCTGCCTTAGGGACATGGATCCCTAGCACTTTGGCCAGTGGCATACCTCCTATTGCTATGGCTTTTTCTGGATTGTTGGGTGGTTTATCGATGCTTCTTTGGTACTATTGGTACTCAAATCAACCCTATAAATCTAGGGTTGTTATTTTGAGCAATGGCTTCATTTATCATGACATCTATCGTGACATCCTAGGAAAGCAGAACAGACTTGCCTATAGGTATAACGAAATTGTCTCAGTGAACGTGGACTTCAGAAAGAAGAGTGTCGGTTTTGTCAAATCAGAATGCTACCCATACTACAGCTACTACATCAATTGCCAAGGAAATCCTGTCGTATCTATATCTTCCCCGTCTTTGCCTTTGATGAGGTATGTAGCCAGCTACATTTGCTCCACGCGCTGGAAAGGCATGAGAGAAGCAATTGAGCGTGGACAAGAGGTTTCATTTGGATGCGTTGCCATAAGTAGGGAGTACGTTAGAGTCGAGGATTTCGGTTCTTCAGAGCGATTGTTATTTAGGATCCAGGCTATCAAAGAGATTAAGCTGTGCATTGATAGTGAGGATGGTTACGTATTCCGCCTGGAGTTTATCTCAGGGTCTAGGTCAACAAAGAGCTCTGATTGTTACTTCCGCTGTGACAAGGTAGATAACTTCCATCTATTTTTCAAGACACTCAAGCTTGTGGGTATCCCTATGAACCTTTCTGAGCTTCCAGCACGTCTCACCTTTGAGAATCATATTAGACAGGCAACAGATGGCTAGACACCAACCGAATGGAGGAGGCACCGATCTTTGAGTACAGCCTTTCCAGGAGATAAGCGAGGTAGTACTGCACGGCAAAGACAAAGAGCACGCATGAGGAAAAAGCAGGCTTCCATAGCTTCCGCCTTTATTTCCTCGAGACGACTGGGCGCCGGACAGCTTTCAACTTGGATCAGTGGATCCCCAGTGCAGAGGCAAACACACTGTGGCCCACAATGGCCTCTACCACAACACTTATGGCAAACCCCAACATGGCCAGCCGTCCGTTCCATCGCTCCGCCTTCTCCGTCCAGCCAATCTCCCACTCCGGCGGGGTATCGCCGTCTTGACCGTACTGCGGCACGTACCGCGGGCGACCGGCGCCTTCCCAGCCAGCAGGGCGCTTGGAGTTGAAGAAAGCCATCGAGCCAATCACAACAGCGGCCACCAGCCCGGCCACCATGACGGCAATGTAGGGGAGGAAGGGATTGTCAAGCATCATCGGACTGTCGAGATAGGGATAGATAGGGATTGAAGGGTGAAAAAGCTCCCAAAAAGGGTAGAGCTGTAACATCTCAAAGCCGAAGAGAAAGTCTGTGAGATGTCCAATGTGGCTCTACCGAAAAGTTCTTCGACAAATTATTGCAGGTTATTGCAGACCTAGCCACTGGGCGAGAGTGCTGGCAAAAACACTGTGGCCCAGCACCGCTTCTGTAGCAATGCTGATCACCAAGCCCAACATGGCCAAGCGTCCATTCCAACGCTCCGCTTGCTCTGTCCAGCCTGGGATCCAGTCGTTGGTGGTGTCGTAGTACTGGGCAACAGAAGCGGAGTCCAGACGAGAAGGGATCCTGGGAGAAGATTGCATTGTCAATACCTCATATCGATTGCTGTAACTAATCTTAACATCAGGTTACATTTTGTGACAAGTTTCGCTTTCAGGTCAGGGAGGAAGGGATCCCTGGATGCTGGAAGGGATTGGGCGGATGGGTTTGCCGAAGGCTGGCCGGAAGCGATGTCATACTGAGGGAAGCAGGCTTTTTGCGCGGACCATGGCGGTATCCCCCCTTTCTTCTCTCAAGCTTGACCATTCTTTCGATCTGGCTGCCCAGGTGCGGTCAGATTTTCCGATTTTGCAGCGCCAGGTCAACGGCCACCCGCTAATCTACTTTGACAATGCCGCCACTTCTCAAAAGCCACTGGCGGTTATGCAGGCGATGGATCATTACTATCGACACTGCAACGCCAACGTGCATCGTGGGGTCCATACGCTGAGCAACGAAGCCACAGATGCCTATGAGGGGGCGCGGGAAAAGATCGCTCGGTTTGTGAACGCGCCTTCTCCTCAGGAGATCATCTACACCCGCAATGCCAGCGAAGCCATCAATCTGGTGGCCTACAGTTGGGGCTTGAGCCATCTGGAGCGGGGGGATGAGATCGTCCTCTCGGTGATGGAGCACCACAGCAACCTAATCCCGTGGCAATGGGTGGCCCAGAAGACGGGAGCCCACCTCAAGTTCATCCAGATCACGCCAGAGGGAGAGTTGGATCTGGAGCACTACCAATCTTTGCTCAGCGACCGCACCCGCTTGGTGGCGGTAACCCAGGTCTCCAACATGCTGGGATCCATCAACCCCGTTCAGGAGATTACTGAACTGGCCCATCGTTACGGAGCCAAGGTTTTGCTGGATGCCTGCCAGAGCGTGCCCCACATGCCTGTGGATGTCCAGGCGCTGGATTGCGATTGGTTGGCCTTTTCGGGGCACAAGATGTGTGGCCCAACGGGGATTGGCGTCCTCTACGGCAGGCGGGAGCTGCTGCGAGCGATGCCTCCCTTTTTGGGCGGGGGAGAGATGATCGCCGATGTGTACTGGGATCACGCCACCTATGCGGATATCCCCCACAAATTTGAGGCTGGTACGCCGGCGATTGCCCAGGCGGTGGGGCTGGGGGCAGCCGTAGATTACTTGAGCCAGATCGGTCTGGAGCGGGTTCATGCCCATGAACAAAGGTTGATTACCCACCTGTTGGACGGGATCCAGCACATAGCGGGTATTACGGTTTATGGCCCCAAGGATCCGGCGCGACGGGCAGGGCTGGTTAGCTTTTCGGTGGAGGCTGTCCATCCCCATGACCTGTCTACTTTGCTGGATGAGCAAGGCATTGCCGTTCGAGCGGGGCACCACTGCACTCAACCCCTCCATCGCTATTTGGGAGTACAATCCACTGCCCGAGCCAGTGTTTACCTGTACAACACGTTGGCGGAGGTGGATCGCTTTTTAGACGTGTTGGCAGAAGCGGTGGAGTTCTTCGGCGCTGCCCTAAGCTAGGGATCCGGGATAGACCTCTGAAGAGATGAGCATGCCTCTAACCCCCAAAACCCTGAACTTTGCTGAATTT
>NZ_JANSIM010000080.1:0-12605 GCF_047502655.1 Synechococcus sp. R5-12
GCGTGGTAGGAATCTCCAGCCTTCAGGCCGGGGAGGATGTCAAACGAACGACACTTGCTTTCTGAGCCACTAACCTTGTAGAAAGACAAGGGCGAAAGGGCGGCTTTGATGCGGCGGCGCATTCTACAGCTTTGCATCCTCGGCTGGACGATGCTCCTCGTCCTGGCAGTGGGGGGCAGGGGATCCCTGCTGGTTCCCCACTTTTTTGGCATTGAAGCCCTGCAAGCCCAGGCTCAAACTCAAGCCGGAGAACTGCCGCAGCCGATGCGGCTCAAACTTCCCCCCGGCCTGGATCGCTACGCCTACGACAAGGCGGTGGGAGACTACTTTGAGGAAATCGAGCCGCTTTTGCCAGGTGGAGCCTATGCCCAGTGGGCCTTCTATCCCGTCCCTATCTACATCCAAGGGGATCACCCCCAGTGGAAGGCCTCCGTGGAGCAAGCGGTGAAGGAGTGGTCGGCCTACATCCCGCTCAAGGTGGTGGCCAAAGAGGAGGAGGCTTTCTACGGGATGAGCATTTACCGCGTTCCCCCCATCGGCGGCGGGGTGGCTGGGGCGGCCCGCCCGGAGTTTTTCTTCGCCTCCGATGGCTCTTTGCAGCAGCGGGTGCGCATCGTCATTGCAGAAGGACAGGGGTTGGCCGAAATAACGGCGGTGGCCCGACACGAGATCGGGCATGGGCTGGGGCTGTGGGGCCATAGCCCGAACCTGCGGGATCTGATGTATGGCGGACACCATGCGGCGGCTACCGGCAATCGGCGGGTGTTGCGGGTGCCCAACATTACCAAGCGGGATCTCAACACCCTCAAGCGCGTCTACGAGCAGCCCACCCTCAGCGGGCAGGTCTTTCCAGAGAGCTATCGCCGCCTGTTTGGCCAGCTTCTGCAGGAAAAGCCGCTGCCCGAGAGAGCTCTTGGATTGCCGCTAGCTAGAGCTGCAGGAGTTGCGACACCCCCTTGAGCGCCATAGCTAGGAGAAAAAAGAGCAACTGGGTGGCAACAATGCTGGGGCCGGAGGGCAGGTTGAAGGTTGCCGAGGCGATCATCCCCAGCACCGCGCTCAGTCCCCCAATACCTATGGCCAGCAGCACATAGGTTGTAAAGCGGGATCCCAAAAGCCTTGCCGTCGAGGCCGGGATGACCACAAAAGCGCTCACCAGCAACACCCCCACCGAGCGAATCGCCAGGGCCACCACCACAGCCAGCAACACCACAAAGGCCAGCTTCTGCCAGCCCACCTGAACCCCCCGCGCCCGCGCCAGCGGCTCATCCAGGGTCAGCAACATTTGGGAGGGCAAAGTCAATCCCACATAGGCCGAGCTGATCAGCAAGAGGATCCCGCTCGTCCACAGGGCTGCCGGGCTGATCCCCAAAATCTCCCCAAACAACAACTGGTTGAGGTTGCCCCGATAGCCGGGCAGCAAGCTGAGGGCGATAACGGCCAGCGCCAAAGAGGAAGAGTAGATGATGTTCAGCACCGCATCCGCCGACAGTTGAGTGCGCTCCAAGACAAAGGTGACGCCCAAAGCAAATCCCACCCCAAACACCATCAACACCACGCTGGGATTCAGCCCCAGCAGCACTCCCAAAACAATCCCCAGCAGAGCCGAATGCCCCAGGGCATCGCTAAAAAACGACAGTTGCCGCAGAATAACAAAACTGCCCAGCAGCCCACCTGTCATGCCGGTGAGGATCCCACCCAGCATGGCCCGCTGCATAAAGGGCAACTGCAACAGCTCCACTACCCGCACCCAGCCCTCCAACATCGCCTTCCCCTCAGTGACGGTGGTAGCGGACAAAATGGTGCTCCGCACCGCTGTCGCGAACAGGCCCATAAACCCGGCTCAGCACTTCTGGTGCCAAAGCCACCTGGGGGGATCCCTGGCAGATGAGGGATTGGTTGAGGCACAGCACGCGGTCGCAATAGCAAGACACCATTTCCAGATCATGGGAGATCTGCAAAATGGCCCAGCCCAGAGATTGGCGCAGCTCTTCCAAGAGCCGGTAAAACTCCCCCTCGCTGAGCGTATCTAAGCCTGCCGGTGCCTCGTCGAGGATAAGCAACCGCCGCGGCCAAGCCAAGCAATAGGCCAACAGCACCCGTTTCAGCTCCCCGCCGCTGAGCTGGCCCAAAGCCTTAGAGGACAGGTGGGATGCGCCGACCCGTTCCAACGCCTCTTTCACCGCCTGCTGCCGAGCAGAGCGCTGCTGCCAGGGCCAGCGGGGTTGCAACGCCCCCCAACCCAAAGCCACAAACTCCTCCACCACCATGGGAAGCCCAGGATTGAACTGAAAACGCTGGGGCACGTAAGCCACCTGCTGCCGCACCGAGGGGGGCAAGTAACCGGACAGGCACACCGGCTCTCCCAGAATCCAAACCGAGCCGCACTGCCGCGGCAGGATCCCCAAGATGGCCTGCACCAAGGTACTTTTGCCGGCTCCATTGGGGCCAACAACCGCCGTATGGGATCCCGCCCTCAGCTCAAACGACACATTTTGCACCGCCAACTGGGATCCCCGATAGACCGTCAGCCCCTCGACGCGCAGGACAACCTCGCCGGAGCAGGAGATCATCGCCCCCTCGCCAGCAGGTGTTCGAGAGCAGCCTGGCCCAGCAGCGGCAATTGCAGGGGCAGGAAGGCCGTCTCCTTCTCAAAGGCGGAGACCAGGTTCTCCACGTTTTGCCGCAGGATGGTCAGGTAATATTCCGGCTCGATCCCCTCAGGGCCAGCGGTTTCGATGGGATCGAAAACGCGAACTTGGATCCCTAGGTCTCTGGCCAAAACCTCAAAGGGGTTGTTACTCCCCAGCTGCGGTTCCACCAGGATCGTCTTCAGGCCGGATGCCCGCACCGTCTCCATCACCCGCCGCACATCTTCGGGGGAGGGGCTGGCTTCAGGGATCTCCACCAAAAACTCAGCCTTGAGGTTGTAGCGCTCGGCAAAGTAGGGGGCAAAGTTGTGGAAAACTACAAACTTTCTGCCGGCAAAGGGAGCCAAGCGCTGCTCGATCTCCTCATCCAAAGCCTTGAGCTTCTCGATAAAAGCAGCCGCATTGGCCTGGTAGATCTCTGCCCCCGCCGGATCTACAGAGATGAGGCCATCACGAATATTTTCCACCTGCTGAATGGCCCGCCTGGGATCCAGCCAAATGTGGGGGTTAAACTCGCCGTGGCTGTGCCCATGAGAGTGGCCATGGCCATGCCCGTGAGAATGGCCGTGACTGTGTCCATGAGAGTGTCCATGGCCGTGACCGTGGGAGTGCCCATGCTCTGGCTCCTCAGCCCGCAAAGTTGGGATCCCTTCGCTGCTGTCAACGATTTGCAATTGGGGGTTCCCAGCGCTGGCGATCAACCCTTCCAAAAACGTTTCCATACCCAACCCGTTGATCACCAGCACATCCGCCTGAGCCAGCAAACGAACCTCCTCAGGTCGAGCCTGAAAGTCGTGGGGCCCCATCTGAGGGGGAAGGAGTGGCGTGACTTCTGCCCGATCCCCAACCACAGCGCGGGTAAATTGCGTTATCGGCAAAATCGTGGTCACCACCTTTGGGGGGCTGGATCCCTGCTGGGCCCGGGACTCTTCTTGGCGCATCTGCAGGCTTCCCAGGATCCCGACCGAGAGGGCGGCCAGCAGCGAGACCAGCGATCGCACCGGTCGAGCCGAACGGATAGAGTTAGCTTGATCAGTCATAAGCCTGAATACCTCACAAGACAACAGAGACAGCAGAGCTGGAAGCAACTGACTTCCCAAAAGCCAAGGCCCTCTGCCGCAGCATCGAAAACATGCTCACCAGACCGTTGCTCCTGGAAGGGCTAAGGCTGAAATTGAGGCCCATCTCCCGCACAAACTCTGGGGAAACCCCCAAAATCTCTTCCGGCGCTAGGCCACTTAGCCCCTCCACCACAATGGCCACCAAACCCTTGACCAACTGAGCATCGGCATCCCCTTGGATGTAGACCTTGCCCTCCCTAAACTCGGTGGCCAGCCACACCCGCGAAGCGCAACCTCTGACTAGGTTCTCCTCCTTCCTCTCCGCTTCGGGAAAGGGTGGCAGGCGCTTGGCATAGGCTAGGAGAAGCTCATACTTCTGCCGCGAGGTCTTGGCCTTCTGGAAGCGATTGACAATTTGCTGCAGAGCTGCGGGCATCCCTCAGCTTGTCTAGAGTGAGAATGATAATCAAACTCATCATAACACCCCCACTCAGCGAGGGCGCAGGGGCACCTGCAAACTTTTGGGACTGTCGTTACCGAAGCGAGCGATAGCCGCCACTTACTCCCCGTGGTGAGAGGACCAGTTGCCAAAGTTGGCTGGCCCGGGCCTTGAAGCTACCGGCACTCATCAGGAGATAGAGCCGCCACATGCGGCGAAAGCGCTCATCGTAGCGGTCGGCTAATTTTGGCCATGCCTGCTCGAAATTGGCGTGCCAGGCTTTTAAGGTGGCCACGTAATTGATCCCAAAATTGTGCCAGTCTTCCAGCACAAATAAGCCCTCAAAGGCTGCAGTAATCAGATGAGGCGAGGGCAGCATCGAGTTGGGGAAAATGTAGCGCTCAATCCAGGGATCCCGCCCCTGGTAGGCCACGTTGCTGCCGATGGTGTGCAGAAGAAACAAGCCATTGTCGTTCAACAAGCGGCGGGCTACCTGCATAAACCTTCGGTAGTTTCGGTAGCCAACATGTTCAAACATGCCGACAGAAAGGATGCGATCAAACTTTCCCTGGGTCTGGCGATAGTCTTCTAACCGAATCTCGACCGGCAGGCCGCGGCAGCGTTCGCTGGCCAGTTTGGCTTGCTCTTTGGAAACAGTAATCCCCACAACCTGCACCCCGTAGCGTTCGGCCAGGTACTGGGCTGTGCCGCCCCAGCCACAGCCGATGTCGAGCACCCGCATGCCGGGTTGGAGTTCCAGCTTGCGGGCAATGAGGTCAAGCTTAGCTTCTTGGGCTTCATCCAGAGTTTGCGCGCCCCCATCCCAATAGGCACAGCTGTAGATCATGCGGCGATCCAGCATGGCCTCATAGAGATCGTTGCCAATGTCGTAGTGGCGCTGGCCAATGACGAATGCCCCCTTGCCCCGCTGGCGGTTGATAAGGCAACTGTCCAAACCAAGCAAGGGCTGAGTTAGCCAACCCACCTGCTGCGGTGCCTGGGCAGTTAGGAGACGACAAACTAACTCATCAATGGCCTCGCAATCCCACCAGCCCTCCATGTAGGCCTCGCCAAAGCCCAGGGATCCATAGAGCAGGCAGCGCAGGTAGAGCCGCTCGTCGTGAACTTGAATATCCCAGGGCTGTGAGCCATTGAGGGTTATACCGGCAGCATCCAGAACTCGAAGCGCATACTGACGCGCCAGCCAGCGCAAGCTGTTGAGTCCTTTCCCCATCCCTAGGGATCCCTCACCACAGGGAAACTGACTCAACAAATACACCCCAAGGTGGCAAGGGATCCAACAAGTTTCCAATTTCTAGGGATCCCCCCGAAGGGGGAACCAGGAATGACCTGAGGCTGACTGTGGAGCGCCTCTCACGTTTCCAATTTCTAGGGATCCCCCCGAAGGGGGAACAAACCCAAAACGCCACGGCACCACATCTAAACGCCACGGTGTTTCCAATTTCTAGGGATCCCCCCGAAGGGGGAACCGTATTTATGGGAGTACGCAAGGTTTATTTGGTAGAAAAGTTTCCAATTTCTAGGGATCCCCCCGAAGGGGGAACATTCGTTCTTCGCGTTGCGAATACATTCGCGACGTCGTGTTTCCAATTTCTAGGGATCCCCCCGAAGGGGGAACCGTAGTCTCCCAGATCCTGTTCAAAACGGAGTCACTGGATAACTTGTTTCCAATTTCTAGGGATCCCCCCGAAGGGGGAACTTATCGCTCACTCCTTGACAGAAGTGAAATGCTTGCTGTTTCCAATTTCTAGGGATCCCCCCGAAGGGGGAACTAGACATAGATTACTTAGCTAATCTCTTCTTTCCAATAGGTTTCCAATTTCTAGGGATCCCCCCGAAGGGGGAACCTCCCCAGCGTTCGCTGAGGATAATCCACCGACCTTGTTTCCAATTTCTAGGGATCCCCCCGAAGGGGGAACAAGTAAAAAGCTCACCGATTTCCTGTCCCCATTAATGGTTTCCAATTTCTAGGGATCCCCCCGAAGGGGGAACACGATTAAGTGCCAATCAGGATTGGTTATGATTGCTTGACCTGGTTTCCAATTTCTAGGGATCCCCCCGAAGGGGGAACGAGACGCTGCGCTCGGATGGCGAGATCATCGGCTACTTCTTCGTTTCCAATTTCTAGGGATCCCCCCGAAGGGGGAACACCCACCAGCGTGGGCAGTGGCGGGTAGCACGCTAATCTAGCGTTTCCAATTTCTAGGGATCCCCCCGAAGGGGGAACTATCCTGTACAAACAGACACTTGTACAGGAGCAAGCGGTTTCACTTGTTTCCAATTTCTAGGGATCCCCCCGAAGGGGGAACTCCAGCGAATCGTAGTCGATTCCGAAGTGGGCAAGAAGTTTCCAATTTCTAGGGATCCCCCCGAAGGGGGAACGAGTACTCCCCTAAGCTTCGTGGTCCTGCTATCAAAGCAGTTTCCAATTTCTAGGGATCCCCCCGAAGGGGGAACGGAAAATGAGCTCCTTGACGGGATACCTTGTCCCCAAGTTTCCAATTTCTAGGGATCCCCCCGAAGGGGGAACTCGACATGTGTTCCCTATCGGAGTGGGATGTTATCAATAACAGTTTCCAATTTCTAGGGATCCCCCCGAAGGGGGAACCTCCCAACAAACCCCGGGTATCTCACAGTCACCCAAGGCCGTTTCCAATTTCTAGGGATCCCCCCGAAGGGGGAACAAAAAATGGTGTCCGTTTTATTTACACGGACAAAAGTTTCCAATTTCTAGGGATCCCCCCGAAGGGGGAACCCTAGAAGTGCTGGGACTATACACAGGTGTTTTCTTGTTTCCAATTTCTAGGGATCCCCCCGAAGGGGGAACTGGTTACATTTATGTAACCTTCTACCTCACCTGTGAGTTTCCAATTTCTAGGGATCCCCCCGAAGGGGGAACGCTGCGAGTATATCCGGGATATCGCCCGGATTCTCGGCAAAATGTTTCCAATTTCTAGGGATCCCCCCGAAGGGGGAACACTATGGAACTCAAAGTACCCCTACAAGTTGCTCTCGTTTCCAATTTCTAGGGATCCCCCCGAAGGGGGAACTTAAAGTGACTCAACTAACGAATCGTGCAAAGCGTCGTTTCCAATTTCTAGGGATCCCCCCGAAGGGGGAACTGCCCAATCTGGACAGGGGATATTCCCCTCGATATCCCATGGTTTCCAATTTCTAGGGATCCCCCCGAAGGGGGAACAGCAAAAGCTGCGTACGAGTCTCGGTTCGGCGAGCAGTTTCCAATTTCTAGGGATCCCCCCGAAGGGGGAACGCATGTGGAGAGCGGCCAGAATCCGCGGGCTTTCGCGTTTCCAATTTCTAGGGATCCCCCCGAAGGGGGAACAAACACATACCGTGTGACTTGGAAATCTTCGCAGATATCAGTTTCCAATTTCTAGGGATCCCCCCGAAGGGGGAACCCCCGTCGTTCCAACGACAACAAATCGTCCGGCAGAGTTTCCAATTTCTAGGGATCCCCCCGAAGGGGGAACGGAGCCAAGACGAGACGACGACCGTCAGGGGTTAGGAGTGTTTCCAATTTCTAGGGATCCCCCCGAAGGGGGAACATGAGTTACTAACCTAGCCCTCCTCCCAAAAGCACCCAGGAGTTTCCAATTTCTAGGGATCCCCCCGAAGGGGGAACTGCCCAATCTGGACAGGGGATATTCCCCTCGATATCCCATGGTTTCCAATTTCTAGGGATCCCCCCGAAGGGGGAACTTGAGCCTAGCAGAGTTATGGAAATGTGTTTGGGTGTTTCCAATTTCTAGGGATCCCCCCGAAGGGGGAACGAGAAGCAGTAACAATCTCTGGAACACTTGCACGAGTGGTTTCCAATTTCTAGGGATCCCCCCGAAGGGGGAACTCGCTGCGCGTGAACTGCACCGAGTCGCCGTAGATCCCGTTTCCAATTTATAGGGATCCCCCCGAAGGGGGAACTCGCACATTTCTCGAGCATTTTGTAGAGCGCCGCAGAGAAGCGGCAAGGTTTCCAATTTCTAGGGATCCCCCCGAAGGGGGAACTGCAGACTATCCAAGCGATCCGCCCATCGCCGTAGATGGCAAGTTTCCAATTTCTAGGGATCCCCCCGAAGGGGGAACAGGAGGAAACAATGCCCGGAAGGTTCATCGATAGTCCCAAGTTTCCAATTTCTAGAGATCCCCCCGAAGGGGGAACTTGGAGGTTACAACACTATGTTGACCAACAGACAAAGTTTCCAATTTCTAGGGATCCCCCCGAAGGGGGAACAAGCCATCCGACTGTACGAACAGCACAACAGCAAAACCCACAAAAAGGGAGGATCGTGAACATGAACCACTGGAATTTAGTAACAGTGTTTCCAATTTCTAGGGATCCCCCCGAAGGGGGAACGCTTGGATAGAATTGGAGTAGTGCAGCAGTTTTGTTGGCATAATGTTTCCAATTTCTAGGGATCCCCCCGAAGGGGGAACCGGAGAATATTTGCAACGCGAGGGCCCGTGCCCTCTTCTTGTTTCCAATTTCTAGGGATCCCCCCGAAGGGGGAACATGAAGCTGAGCTGCTACTACGAGAACGAGACCAGGTTTCCAATTTCTAGGGATCCCCCCGAAGGGGGAACTTGAGTATGTTGCCACTGAAGGTACACTTTCTCAAGAGAGGTTTCCAATTTCTAGGGATCCCCCCGAAGGGGGAACGGTGTTGTTTATCCTGATTGAAGGGAGGGGTACACTATGAAAATCGTTTCCAATTTCTAGGGATCCCCCCGAAGGGGGAACGAATAACAAGGCCTTTACTCAACCAGCAATGCCCATATGTTTCCAATTTCTAGGGATCCCCCCGAAGGGGGAACCCTCTAGTGCAGCTCAACTTTAGGCAGTAGATAAGCGTTTCCAATTTCTAGGGATCCCCCCGAAGGGGGAACATACCAAAGAGCAAATCATCCGGTCCCAACGTTGTGAGGTTTGTTTCCAATTTCTAGGGATCCCCCCGAAGGGGGAACTCGTGTAACGCATAATAGACCTCTCCCTTTCGTGGGATAAAAGAGTTTCCAATTTCTAGGGATCCCCCCGAAGGGGGAACTTTAGAACCCACTCAGGGACCTTATCTACGACGATGTTTCCAATTTCTAGGGATCCCCCCGAAGGGGGAACAGCTTAGTACTCGGTTGTTAATCGTTGTAGTGTGAGTCTTGTTGTTTCCAATTTCTAGGGATCCCCCCGAAGGGGGAACTTACAAAGCAACCCCCAAATCCCGTGCGGAGAGAATGTTTCCAATTTCTAGGGATCCCCCCGAAGGGGGAACCCTTTTCCTGGAGAGTGAGACAGTCTTCTTCTTTAAAGGTTTCCAATTTCTAGGGATCCCCCCGAAGGGGGAACCGGGGGGCAGCGCCCCCTCCGACTAAAGCCTCCTCCCGTTTCCAATTTCTAGGGATCCCCCCGAAGGGGGAACGGTGGGGGGGAGGCTAGGTTGGAGTTAGATTACTCGATGTTTCCAATTTCTAGGGATCCCCCCGAAGGGGGAACTTCAGGTATTCAGCCTTGGCGTTGGAGGGCCAGAACTTTTCCAATTTCTAGGGATCCCCCCGAAGGGGGAACCCCTGATAGCAGATGGTTTACATTAAACGAAAATATACTTTTCCAATTTCTAGGGATCCCCCCGAAGGGGGAACCGCAAGTTCAATTAGTTGTTCGTAGGATGTATTAAAGATTTTCCAATTTCTAGGGATCCCCCCGAAGGGGGAACGCACTTAAAGTGCATATTAACCTCCAACTGGCAGGTGAGTTTTCCAATTTCTAGGGATCCCCCCGAAGGGGGAACATAAAACTTAGTTTCTCTACCAACAAAGGCTGCCACTTGTTTTCCAATTTCTAGGGATCCCCCCGAAGGGGGAACCATTATTGCAATCCCGTACCGCGATCGCTGGTTAGTTGTTTTCCAATTTCTAGGGATCCCCCCGAAGGGGGAACTTAACAGAAGTGTGTATAAATCAATACTCATACACACGTATTTTCCAATTTCTAGGGATCCCCCCGAAGGGGGAACGGTAGTCAATCCAGTCTGCATAGTAACAGACTGCAACTTTTTCCAATTTCTAGGGATCCCCCCGAAGGGGGAACATTATACACAGAAAATAATATGAGGCAACTTGCATAATTTTTCCAATTTCTAGGGATCCCCCCGAAGGGGGAACAACCTGGGTGTTGGGGGAGGCTAGGTTAGGTTAGAGTTTTTCCAATTTCTAGGGATCCCCCCGAAGGGGGAACCTCATGAAGAGCAACTACAAAACTCTTGGTGACTGGGATTTTCCAATTTCTAGGGATCCCCCCGAAGGGGGAACATTACTTTACCTGCTTGAACCTCACCCTACGTGATTTTTCCAATTTCTAGGGATCCCCCCGAAGGGGGAACCGGACGGTTTGTCCGGTCTCGATTGGCTTCCAACAGTCTGATTTTCCAATTTCTAGGGATCCCCCCGAAGGGGGAACAGATTAAGGCTGCTAATCCCGATATTTCGCAAGAAGACCTCAACTTTTCCAATTTCTAGGGATCCCCCCGAAGGGGGAACACCTATGGGGTGACCGGATTTTGTCGGGAGAGTCAACTCCCATTTCCAATTTCTAGGGATCCCCCCGAAGGGGGAACGGGCAAGAGCGCTTGCCCTTCAAATCTATGCGGCGGGATTTCCAATTTCTAGGGATCCCCCCGAAGGGGGAACAAATCCCTGGGTGTTCTTTCTACTCCGTTAAGGGAGGTTGTTATTTCCAATTTCTAGGGATCCCCCCGAAGGGGGAACATGTAGCCGACAGGGTGGGTGCTTTCCCGAAAAGCACCGAATTTCCAATTTCTAGGGATCCCCCCGAAGGGGGAACGGCAGTCGTGCAAGCGGCTATTCGGGGGTCGGTGCTAATTTCCAATTTCTAGGGATCCCCCCGAAGGGGGAACTCCACAACCGGTACGGAGTATTTCATGACGGTTTTCTACTTATTTCCAATTTCTAGGGATCCCCCCGAAGGGGGAACATGGTGTACGTACTATCACATTCCACTCAGGGTTAGTAAATATTTCCAATTTCTAGGGATCCCCCCGAAGGGGGAACGGGAGTGTTGGGGCACTGGGCTGGGCAAGCGTCCAAGCTTATTTCCAATTTCTAGGGATCCCCCCGAAGGGGGAACGCCAATTTCAGAGCGATTTGGGGCCCGCTTGGCCAAGATATTTCCAATTTCTAGGGATCCCCCCGAAGGGGGAACATGAGCTCTTTGACACGCTGCCCTGCCCTCCGTGGGCAGTATTTCCAATTTCTAGGGATCCCCCCGAAGGGGGAACAAAGTAGTGACAGTAGACGCGGGGGATACTCTACTGAGATTTCCAATTTCTAGGGATCCCCCCGAAGGGGGAACAGCCCAGCTGCCCCGGATTTCCCACCGGCCTACAATCATATTTCCAATTTCTAGGGATCCCCCCGAAGGGGGAACTACCCGTTTTCAATCGGGTATCCCTCCCCAGAAGTCATTTCCAATTTCTAGGGATCCCCCCGAAGGGGGAACTGGGGGGATAGCTGCCCTCTGTTCATCCGCGGCCTTGCCGCGGATTTCCAATTTCTAGGGATCCCCCCGAAGGGGGAACGATTAGCCACCGGCTGTAGTCGTAGAAGATGTACATGGAATTTCCAATTTCTAGGGATCCCCCCGAAGGGGGAACTAACAAGTATTCGCTGTAGTTGGTGAAGTTAAACTGGAATTTCCAATTTCTAGGGATCCCCCCGAAGGGGGAACGGGAGTTACCTTACAGTGTGCAGCCCATTGTATATTGGCTCGGATTTCCAATTTCTAGGGATCCCCCCGAAGGGGGAACTACTACATGGTAGTTACACCTTACATTGGTGGGTGGTTATTTCCAATTTCTAGGGATCCCCCCGAAGGGGGAACGCGAAACAGATGAGGATGAGGCACTTGCGGAATTGAAAGATTTCCAATTTCTAGGGATCCCCCCGAAGGGGGAACTAAAACGAGGGTGGATCCTAATCGAAAAGGGATGGCTATTTCCAATTTCTAGGGATCCCCCCGAAGGGGGAACCGGTAAAGGGATTTACTCCCTTAGGCCAGGTAAAAGATTTCCAATTTCTAGGGATCCCCCCGAAGGGGGAACTCCTCACCTCCTACGCAGCCAGATGGCTGCTGATTGAGATTTCCAATTTCTAGGGATCCCCCCGAAGGGGGAACAATCAGCATGTAATACCGCTCTACTCTACCATTTTGGATGTTATTTCCAATTTCTAGGGATCCCCCCGAAGGGGGAACCTCCGCCATCTCTGACAGTTCGTCCGGCGTCCAAACATTTCCAATTTCTAGGGATCCCCCCGAAGGGGGAACGTCCGTCGACACCTGCCCCTCTTCGGGGTCAGTGGCGAATTTCCAATTTCTAGGGATCCCCCCGAAGGGGGAACTCCACCCCT